>JBIKRC010000226.1:0-4209 GCA_044349375.1 Limnohabitans sp. | reverse complement strand
CGTATTGGCTGAGCTACGAGTATGTTCGAGACCCACGACACGCCATGGAGCCCGCCAACGCAGGTTTGGCCCTGACCCGGGGGGCTCAGCATGTGCTGGCCTTGCTCACGCCTTATATGGCCAGCGTTGACTTGCAAAATCACCTGCACGGCCTGAGCACAGCCTACAGCGCGACTCAGCGTTGACCCAGCGCCTGACATGCGCTGCGCTGCGGCCTTCAGGCAAAGCGCGATGCGGCAATGGCCAAGAGACCATCGAAAATCAGATTGTCCACCAGCTCGAACTGCACCGACATGCTCGGGGCCATTTTCCAGCCTGCACCGCCCGTCATGATGCACACCGGCTCCAGGTGGGTGTGGTCTCGCAGGTGCTGCACCATGCGCTCGCACGCCCCGGCAATGGCGTAAGTGCCACCGCTGGTCAGGGCATCGCTGGTGTTGGTGGGAAAAGGGGTCACCTCGCCCGTGGGCACATGCAACCCGGCTGTACCCGACTCGAGGGCACGCAGCATGATGCCGTGGCCCGGCAGGATCAGGCCCCCCAAAAAGCGTCCTTCGGCGTCTATGGCCTCCACCGTGACGGCTGTGCCCACCATGACCACCACCAGCGGGCGCGCGGGGCCTCCCTGCGCCAGCATGCGCTGACGCGCACCGATCATGGCCACCCAGCGGTCTGCACCCAAGCGGGAGGGATAGTCGTAGCCGTTGGTGAGCCCGGCTTCTTGCGAGCTGGGCACCACCCACTGAGGTGGGAAATCCCACAAATCCATTTGCTCTTGCACGCGGCGCTTGATGGCATCACCCGCCACCACGCAGCCAAGCATATGGTGGGGCACTGGCAACTGGGCCCAAGGGCCTTCCGAAAGCCGGTCGATGTTTTCGAGGAATTCGGCGCCTTGGGCCACCAATGCAGAACGGGGACTGGGTTGCTCGTACAACGCCCATTTCAGGCGGGTATTGCCTACGTCGATGGCTAAAAATGTCATCCGCCGATGATAATGATTTTTGCCTGTGTTTCTGATTGACCGAGCATCAATCCGTCTGACCCACCGTTTTGGCTTTGCGGATGACGGCCTGAGCGTCGCGGTCCGAGCGATTGGGCGCGTCGACAGCGTCTATTTGAAGCATCAAACCCAACAATCGCGCGCCATGCTCGACCGCCATGGAGGCATATTTGATATCGCCTTGCACCAGCGCACTGGCCATGAGCTCCACCCGCTCAAACCCATGCAGGTTGCCTGAGACTTTGCCTGCGACGATGATGCGACTGGCAACCACGTCACCTTGAATCTCGCCATTGGGGCCGATCACCACCGAAATGGCCGCGTCTTTGGATGCTTCAATGTTGCCCACCACCTTTCCGTCGATTCGCACGCTTTCGTTGAGCTTGAGGCAGCCATGAATTTCGGCATTTCGCCCAATCAGGGTGTCGAATTTCTCCTGCCCCATGACCAGTGGGGTGATCTTGGTTTTCTTGGTTCCGAACATGGGGTACTCCTCTTTAGATGTAAGTGAGCCGCTTCAGGAGCGGCCCCAGGCGGCCAATGCCTTGACAGGATGCAAGGCTCGACCATTGAAAATGACTTCGTAATGCAAGTGAGGGCCGGTAGAGCGCCCCGTGTTGCCCAAGGTGCCCACGGTTTGCTGCGGCGCAATGACTTGCCCCGCTTGAACGTGTATGGCCTGCAGGTGTGCATAGCGGGTCACAAAACCATCCGCGTGCTCAATGTCCACCACGTTGCCGTATGCAGCCGCATGCTCTGCCCGCAGCACCACACCTGGCGCCGTCGACAAAATCGGGGTACCAACCGGCGCCACGAAGTCGATGCCTTCGTGCATGCTGGGCAAGCGTGTCATCGGGTCGACCCGAAAACCAAAACCACTGGTCACCGCGAAGTCCCCCGCAATGGGCAACAAAGTGGGCAACAAGTCAATGCGCCCCAGGTCTTTTTGCCACCGGTTTTGCATGTCAGACATGGCGGCGTCGTACCGCTGCGCTTTTTGCAAAGACTGGTCTATTTGGGCTTTGAGCGTCACTTCACCCACGCTCCACATGGGCCAAAAGTTCATGGGGCCACCCCGACCCAACAAGCCATCGGCTGGTACCGAGGACGAAAAAGACAAGAGTTTTTCAAGGCCTATGCGACCCAATGCCTGATTTTTTAGCCGCTCCAGTTGCGTCAGCCGATCGGTCACGCTGCTCAGCTGACGGTTCAGTTCATCAAGCTTCCCCCGGTAATCGGCCTCGATTTTTTGCTGCTCGCTTTGGCTGGTGACGCCCCCCATGTGATGGGCCAATTCGGGCGCGTACTCCACGGCCACCCGCAAGCCGATCAGATTGAACACAAAACCCAACACCACCAGAAAAGCTGATACGGACGCCATGGCCATCAACACCGTGCGCGTGGTGATGGAAATGGTGACCACTTTGGCGGCTGGTCCTGCTACCCAAATCAATTGCATTGCTGCCCCCAGAAAACACCACGGTTCCCAAACAGTGAACTGAATGGGTCAGCCGGTTATTAGACCAAAAGAATTGGTCAAAGCAATTAGGGCAATACCGGGGTGGTCCGTCGGTCGAAAAGAGGCAGTTTCAAATACTCGGACGTACCACTGGCATCACCGACTCGTACGCCCGTGCGGCGCGCAACACCAGCGCATCGCCAAACATGGGCCCCACGATCTGCAGTCCCATAGGCAAGCCACTTTGGGTCAGGCCGCAAGGCACGGTGATGGCGGGTTGCTGGGTCAGGTTGAAGGGGTAGCTGAAAGGCGTCCAGCCCAGCATGGACACCGGGTTCATGGTCACCATACCGGCCGCACGCGCCTCAAAGGCCGGGATGGACACGGCAGGCGTGATCAGCAGGTCATAGCGCTGCATGAACTGGCGCATGTGGGAGCCCAACACGCCGCGGCGTTGGTTGAGTTGTTGGATTTGCAAGGCGCTCAGTTGCGCCCCCAGCTCGGCCTCGGTTTGGAAGTCGGGGTCGGCCACGGCCTGCTGCTCAGGGCTCAAGCCCTTCCACAAGGTGTAAGCGCCCAAAAACCAGAGGCCGGTGGTGATATCCAGCGGGTCTTCGAAGCCGGGGTCGATCTGCTCCACGTGCGCGCCCAGGGTTTGCAGTTGCTGCACTGCGGCTTCCACTGCAGCAGCGATTTCGGGGTGCACATTTTTGGCATAGCCCAAGGTGGGCGAATAGGCAATCTTCAAGCCCCGAATGCCGTCTTCCAGGCCCACGGTGTAGTCGCTGGCGTCCGGCGGCAGCGATGTCCAGTCGCGGGCATCGGGCTGCTTGAGCACGTTGGTCATCAAGGCGGCGTCGCGCACGCTCATGGTGTGTGGCCCCAAGTGCGCCACCGAGCCAAACGGTGACAGGGGGTAGGCGGGCACGCGGCCAAAGCTGGGTTTGAGGCCCACGTTGCCGCAAAAGGCCGCCGGAATGCGCACGCTGCCTGCACCGTCGGTGCCCACGCCAATGGGCCCCAGGCCTGCGGCCACGGCAGCGGCCGTGCCGCCCGAGGAGCCGCCAGGGGTGTGGTTCAGGTTCCAGGGGTTGCGGGTGATGCCGGTGGCGGGCGAGTTGGTCTCGCCCTTGCAGCCAAATTCGGGGGTGGTGGTTTTGCCCAGCAACACGGCACCCGCCTCGCGCAGACGTGCGGTGGCCGGGGCGTCCACATCCCAGGGCTGGTTCGGGTCAACCGTGCGGCTGCCACGCAAGGTGGGCCAGCCTTGGGTCAGGATCAGGTCCTTGATGGAGGTGGGCACGCCATCCAGAGCGCCCACGGGCGTGCCTTGCTGGCGGTGTGCCTGCCAGCGGGCTTCGCTGGCGCGGGCACTGGCCAGAGCCGCTTTATCGTCCACCAAACAAAAAGCATTGATTTGCGGGTTGACCCGCTCGATGCGCTGCAACACCGCTTGGGTGACTTCTACCGGCGAGGTTTGGCCGCTGCGGTACAGCGCCAGCAATTCGTGGGCGGGGGCTTGGGTCAGGTCTTGGGGTGTCGCGCTCATGGGGTGTACCTCTTCAAAAAATGATCAAAAACCTGACCGTCCAACCACTTCAAGGTCGGGTGCGGGTGTTGGGGCTGAGTTTTTTCCAGGGCAAGTCGCCCGGATCAGCGGCCATGGGGCCCGCCGCTTTGGCCACCAGCACGCGGCTGGCAATCGGCGTGAAGTCGGCCCGGAAATGGTTGGAGCTTTTGACCACCA
>JBIKRC010000225.1:0-4211 GCA_044349375.1 Limnohabitans sp. | reverse complement strand
GAGATGGCCCAGCTTGAGGTGCCCATCATCACCACCATCATTGGCGAAGGCGGCTCTGGCGGTGCCTTGGCCATTTCGGTGGCCGATCAGGTGTTGATGCTGCAGTATTCGGTTTACTCGGTCATCAGCCCCGAAGGTTGTGCCTCTATCCTTTGGAAAACCAGCGAAAAAGCCGAGGTTGCGGCCGATGCCCTGGGCATCACCGCGCACCGCCTGAAGGCTTTGGGCCTGGTCGACAAAATCGTCAACGAGCCTGTGGGCGGTGCCCACCGCGACGCCGACCAAATGGTGTCCTTCCTCAAGCGCGCTTTGGGCGATGCCTGGCGTCAGCTGGCCGACCTCAAACCCAAAGAACTGCTCGAGCGCCGTCACGAGCGACTGAACAGCTACGGGCGTTTCACCGACACCAAAGCGGGCAAATAAAAACTGCTGGTGATTCAGGCTTCACGCATGGCCCTAACACCGCTGCTGCCCATCGAACAGGCCCTGGCTGATTTCAGCCCGGGCCTTCCTTTTGCGGTGGGCTTCAGCGGGGGTGCCGACTCCACGGCTTTGCTGTGGGCCTGCGCCCGCCGCTGGCCTGGGCAGGTGAGGGCGGTGCACATTCACCACGGCTTGCAAGACGCGGCTGACGCGTTTGAAGCGCATTGCCGAGCGCTGTGCCAGCAACTGAACGTGCCTTTGGCCGTGAGAAGGGTGCAGGCGGGCCATGCCCCGGGTCAAAGCCCCGAAGACGCTGCCCGCAAAGCACGTTATGCGGCCTTGGCCGAAGCGGTGCCAAGCGAGTGGCCCGAGGTGCAGGACATCGCGCTGGCCCAGCATGCCGATGACCAGGTTGAAACTTTGTTGATCGCCTTGTCGCGTGGCGCAGGCTTGCCCGGCTTGGCCAGCATGCCCTCTCATTGGCAGCGGCAGGGCCTCAATTGGCATCGGCCTTTTCTGGGCGTGCCCGGCGCGGCCTTGCGCGCATGGTTGCAAAGTCAAGGCCATGGCTGGGTCGAAGACCCCAGCAACACCGACGAAAGCTTCACCCGCAACCGCATCCGCGCCCGCGTGCTGCCCGCTTTGGCCGAAGCCTTGCCCGCTTTTCGTGAAACCTTTGCCCGCAGTGCCAAGCATGCCGCGCAGGCGCAAGAGGTTTTGAACGAGGTGGCCGCGCAGGACCTGGCACACATCGGCGTGCCGCCCCGCATCGAGGCTTTGCAGCGCTTGAGCCGAGCCCGTCAGGCACTGGTGCTGCGCCATTGGCTGCACCAGCAACACGCCACCACGCCCAGTACAGCGCAACTGAACGCGCTGCTGGACCAACTGACCGCGTGCACCACCCGTGGCCATCGGATTCATTTGAAGGTGGGCGTGGGCTTTGTGCAGCGCGATGGCCAGCATCTGAGCTGGCAAGCCGCCTGACGCATCCACCTGAATCAGCTCACTCAAACAACAAGTTTGCGGCGGTTTGGGGGCAACGCGGGTCAAGAAAGTGTCAGCCTGGTGGGTACAATCGAGAGGCTTTGCCAGTGACAAACCAGTGGCAAGTCATGGCAATCCTTGACGATGTGGCATTGACAGAGCACATCCGCATTCTTTTTATATTCATCACTTCACATGGCTTTGATCGTTCACAAATACGGCGGCACCTCGATGGGCTCCACCGAGCGCATCCGCAATGTCGCCAAGCGCGTGGCCAAATGGGCGCGCGCTGGCCACCAGATCGTGGTGGTCCCCAGCGCCATGAGCGGCGAAACCAACCGCCTGCTGGGCTTGGCCAAAGAACTGGCCCCCTCCAAACCCGGCAATGATTACAGCCGCGAACTCGACATGCTGGCTTCGACCGGCGAGCAAGCTTCGTCGGCCCTGTTGGCCATTGCCCTGCAATCCGAGGGCCAGCCCTCGGTCAGTTATGCCGGTTGGCAAGTCGCCATCAAGACCAACAGCGCTTTCACCAAAGCCCGCATCGAGTCGATTGACGATGCGCGCGTGCGCGGTGACTTGAACGCTGGTAAGGTGGTCATCATCACCGGCTTTCAGGGCGTCGACGACAACGGCAACATCACCACGCTCGGTCGTGGTGGCTCTGACACTTCGGCCGTGGCCGTGGCTGCAGCCCTCAAAGCGGCCGAATGCCTGATCTTCACGGATGTGGACGGCGTCTACACCACCGACCCCCGCGTGGTGCCCGAAGCGCGCCGCCTGCACACCGTGAGCTTTGAAGAAATGCTCGAGATGGCGTCGCTCGGCTCCAAAGTCTTGCAAATTCGCTCGGTTGAATTTGCAGGCAAATACAAAGTGCCCATGCGCGTGCTGTCCAGCTTCACGCCCTGGGACATCGACATCAACGAAGAAGCCGCATCCGGCACCCTGATCACTTTTGAGGAAGACGAACAAATGGAACAAGCCGTCGTTTCCGGCATCGCTTTTAACCGCGACGAAGCCAAAATTTCCGTGGTGGGCGTGCCCGATAAGCCGGGTATTGCGTACCAAATTTTGGGCGCCGTGGCCGATGCCAACATCGAAGTGGATGTGATCATCCAGAACCTGAGCAAAGACGGCAAAACCGACTTCAGCTTCACCGTGCACCGCAACGACTACGCCAAGACCATTGACCTGCTCAAGGAAAAAGTGCTGCCCTCATTGGGTGCGGCAGAAGTGTTGGGCGACGCCAAAATCTGCAAGGTCTCCATCGTGGGCATTGGCATGCGCAGCCATGTGGGCGTGGCCAGCAAAATGTTCCGAAGCCTGAGCGAAGAGGGCATCAACATCCAAATGATCTCGACTTCTGAAATCAAAACCTCGGTCGTGATCGACGAGAAATACATGGAACTGGCTGTGCGCGCCCTGCACAAAGCCTTCGACCTGGACCAAGCCTGAGTTATAATTTGACCCACTGGAAACGTGACCGAGTGGCCGAAGGTGCTCCCCTGCTAAGGGAGTATGGGGTGTAGAGCCTCATCGAGGGTTCGAATCCCTCCGTTTCCGCCAGTGACCCCATAAAAATGCGCCTTCGGGCGCATTTTTCATTTCCACACACCTTAAAAAATCAGTAGTGTCCGGTCAAACCGGGTTGATTTGTAGAGAAATCCGATCCTGGCGTTGACTGGCACCTGATTTTTTTGGTGCCGATTTCAAACTTGTTTTCCATTCTGTTTAATTTCCACTATTTTAAAGATTGGAGCCTCCTCGATTCCCGGGCTCGTTTAACTCTGTACCTTGGTCGCAGCGTTAAACATGGCGAACAACTCTTCCTGCCAGTTTCCTTCGTGATCTACGGCTGTCTGAACAAGTACTGTCTTGCTGGCCATGTCGATGATGACTCGTTGCCCGTGATGGCCGTTGAAGTACAGCCATGAACCGTCACTTTTGGCATGCCACATCAACGCCTTGTACCCTGCATGACGCATCGCATAACCAACCCTTCCTTGCTTGTCTTTTTCTGTCCAATGGGTGCACTCTCTGATCCAAGCTTCACTGACGATTTGACGACCTCCGACAAGCCCCCGATCCGCAACCAATAATCCAATCCGCGCCCAATCGCGCAGACGGGCAGCCAGTCCAATACAGTTGAATTCGTTGCGCTCGGAGTCAGTAAGCCATGTCGCGTCGGCTTCGGCCCCCATCGGCTGCCAAAGCGCAGTTTCTGCGAACGTTGACAAAGACATTCCTGTCACCTTTCGGATCACCATGCCTAAGGTGAGCGGACATAGCTCGTTGTAGTTGTAAGTTCGGCCTTGCTCTTCCTTGCGCTGATTCCAAGCAGCGACTGTTCGCGTGATGCTCGATTGGCGTGACATAAACGCCATGGGGTAAATCGACGGGTTATCCCTGTCGTGTAGCACCTCAGCACCGCTGGACATGTTTGCAAGATTTCGAAGGGTAGTCGAGCCGTGCAAGGTACCTTGCAGCTCGGGTACATATCGTTCGGCTGGATCATCGAATGATTTGATCAGGCCGCGATCAATGCAGATGCCCAGCAGCAGTGACGTGACACTTTTGGCCATCGACCAGCTGGTAAAGCGCGTCTCAGGGGTTCGCCCCATTCGATAGCGCTCAACAAGGACGTTGCCTCCGCGGCAAATCAGTAGACCAGTCGCCGGCCATCGCTCAAGATACTCATCTGGCGTCTTGGCAAAAAGCCCCCAACGGTATGAGAAGTCCGCTTGTGGCGTAGCCGTAAGATCGCGCGATCCACTCGAAGCTTTGATCACATTGTGGGGAAA
>JBIKRC010000224.1:0-4215 GCA_044349375.1 Limnohabitans sp. | reverse complement strand
GGTCAGCGCCACGTTCTCCCCCCGGTCAAAAGCGGCACGCATTTCTGTGGACTGCACCTGCACTTGGTTGACCTGGCTGAGCGCACCCGAGACAAATTCACCAAAGCTGCTTTTGCCAACATCGGGCGTCAGCCCTTTGAGCTGGTCTGAGCCCGGCAGACCGGCTGCCTGTGACTGGTGGCTGCGCAGGGTTTGCAGCATCGACTGGATGTTGGCGGGCGAAATCGCTTTGTCAATCATGAATAACTCCTTCAGCAGGCCGATGCCATGGCCAGGCCGTGCTCACGCAACTGGGCCATCTTGTAGCGCAAGGTGCGCGGGCTGATGCCCAGGCGCTTGGCTGCTTCTGTTTTGCTGGGCGTGCTGGCCAATGTGGCCATGATCACCTGATGCTCGTTCATGCGCGCTGCGCTGTGCAGGTCGGTGGGCAAGCTGTCGAGATTTTCAACCGTGTCTTGTTCTTGCAAGCCCAGGTTGTTCTTGGCTGCCGCCATGAACTGCTCCATGAGCGTGGCCGAATTTATCTCTTGGAACACCGTATCAGGTGCTGCAGGCAAAGTCACAGGTGCCAAGGCAACCGTACTGGCGGTCAACCAGTCGTCAAACATGAGGTGTGCTGGCGTGACCACATGGTCCGTGCACAACACCATGGCGCGGCGCATCACATTTTCAAGCTCGCGCACATTGCCGGGCCAGGGGTATTGCAGCAGCTGCAGTTGGGCTTGTGGGTGCAGTTGCCAAGGTTTCTTGTCGTGTTGCAACAGGCACTGCATGGCCAGCGGAATGATGTCGCCAGGACGCTCGGCCAGGGGCAGCAAGCGCATGCGGAACGTGGCAATGCGGTAGTACAGGTCTTCGCGGAACTCGCGGTCTGCGATGGCTTTTTTCAGATCTTTGTTGGTGGCGGCGATGATGCGCACATTCAATTGAATGACGCTTTGGCCACCCAAACGGGTCAGTTGGCGCTCTTGCAGCACGCGCAGCAGCTTGCTTTGCAGGTGCATGGGCATTTCGCCAATTTCGTCCAGAAACAAGGTGCCGCCTTGGGCTTGCTCAAACAAACCTTTTTGTTCGCGGTGAGCGCCCGTGAACGCCCCTTTTTCGTGACCAAACAGCATGTCTTCGATCAGGTTTTCCGGCATGGCTGCGCAATTGAGCGCCACAAACGGGCCTTGTGCGCGGCCGGAGGCTTCGTGCAGCACGCGGGCCAAGACCTCTTTGCCCGAGCCTGTGGGGCCCACCAGCAAAGCGGTCACATCGGCGTGGGCAACTTTTTTGGCCAAGGCCAGCAGGTGCTGACTGGCGGGGTCGACAAACACCACATTGCGCACGGGTTGTGGCGATTGGCGGGGGGCTGTCGGGTTGAGTTGGTTGTGCAGACGCAGCCATGAAGATTGGCGCACATCTTGAGCGGCCAGCACAGTGAGTGCGCCGGCCTGAGTGGCTTCTACCACCAGGTCCAGTTCTTGGCGATCTACACGGCAGACCAAGGGTGTTCTCAAACCGGCGTCTTGCAAAAGTTGTTGAACAGCTTTGAGGCGGTTGACGTCAACCGTGAGGTGCAACACCACCATGGCCGCATCGGCGGCATGGGCTAACAAGTTGTCGAGGGTGTTGACGGGCAGCACCGCCCAGCCGCTCACCTGCAGCGCTTGGCTGTGCTCAGGGCTCAGGGCAGCTTCGGGGTCCAGCCAAAGGGCCAGAGGGGTGGTCAAGGGTTGTGACTTCACGGTGTTGGTCTCATGTTCAATGATGAGACTAACTAAGCAACCCTTGTGCCAGCTTATTTTTGTATTTTTAAAAACCTAAAAAATATCAAAATGAATACTTTAATATTTTTAAAGATACTGGGAAATTGACAGGGGCTTGACGGAAGATTGACAGCCCAACATCAAGCTTTGGCGGACGTTTCTTTGGGCGAAAAAAGACGGCAAAACTGCCCATCCACGCGCAAAACTTCGAGGGAAGGCAGCAAACGTGACTGAAACCCCATGCTGCGGCAAGCATAAGGTGAAAGAGGAATATGGGTGATCGCAAAATGCCGGCATTGCCAGCAGTTGGGGCCACGGTTGGCCAGCTCCTGTCCCCTGCCCAGATCAGACATGTCTGAAAGGGCAAGGTGTGACAGGTTTCATGGCAGCAATGTCACTGGATTGCATTAACCGAGAAGCTTCAAAACCGATTGCTGGCTTTGGTTGGCCTGGGCCAAGATGGCCGTTGCCGCCTGCTGGATGATCTGGGTGCGTGCCAACTCGGCGGAAGCTTTGGCGTAATCCGTGTCAAGAATCCGGCTGCGCGATGCGTTGGCGTTTTGCGACACGTTGGTCAGGTTGTCCACTGCGTAAGTCAAACGGTTGATGGTGGCACCAAAGGTGGCACGGTCTTCGTCGATCATGCTGATGGCTGCATCCAAAGTCTGTAACGCTGCCGAGGCCGAGACCGCTGTGCTCAAGGAAATACCGCTCACACCCAAGGTGGTGGTGTCGATCTTGTTGAGTTGAACGGAAATGCGGTCTGTATCAGTGCCATCTACACCCACTTGCAAACGGACATTGCCCGAGGTGCCGATGCCACCGGCACTGCCAGCGGTTTCTTGGATGAACAGCTTCATGCCGTTCCACTCGGTGTTTCTGCCGATACGCGTAATTTCGTCCTGAAGTTCGGCGACTTCTGCGTTCAAGGCCGATCGGTCTGACGATTGGTAAGTGTCGTTGGCGGCTTGCACTGCCAGCTCACGCATGCGTTGCAGCATGTTGGTGATTTCTTGTGTGGCGCCTTCAGCCGTTTGCAGCATAGAAATGCCATCGTTCGCGTTGCGAACCGCCTGATTCAGACCACGAATTTGCGAGGTCATTTTGTTGCTGATCGCCAAGCCGGCTGCGTCGTCGGCTGCGCTGTTGATGCGCTTGCCGGTCGACAGTTGCTCCATGCTGGTTGACAAAGCGCGGTTGTTCTTGACCAATGCGTTTTGGCTGATGAGCGAATTGATGTTGGTGTTGATGACGGTCATGATGTGGACTCTCTATGAAATGTGTTTAAAAAGTTTTTTGGACAGACAGATTCTGGGAAGCGTTAATGCAAATGGGGGGTTGCCAAATCGGGTGTCTCGGCGGAGATGAGTTCTTGCAGTGACAAAAGCTCGCCTTGCAAAGCTGGGTCGTTGGGGCAGGCGGCCAAGGCTTGTTTCGCTTTGAGCAGTGCTCTGCCAAATTCACTTTGGCATCGGATCACGCGGATCAGATGCAACCAAGTCACAGGTTTGACTTTGTCGCCTTGGACCGTCATCAAATGTGACAACAATTCCTCGGCCGTTTTCCAGTCCAGTTTGATTTCTGACAACAAAGCGCTGGCGGCCAAGATGTCCTCGCTGTCTGGGTAAAGGCTCAGCCCAGCAGCAGAAAGTGCATCGGCCGAATCCATACGCCCGCCACTGACCAAGCTGGCGATGGTTTGGCGAATCTCTTCAGCTGAGAACTGGGAGACTTGCCGACGTGTCAAATATTGACCCGTATCGGATTGCGACAAAATGTCGCTCAACAGCATGGACATCATGGACTCCCAGTGGATGTGTCAAAAAATTTTCGGTTTGAACCATTCAAAACCGATGGTGGAGCCTATTAAGCAAACCTTGTGCCAGCTTTGCCGTCGCTTAAATCGTGGGTTTTGCCATCTCAATCTCTGGGAATTCGGGGTTGCAAAGCCAGAAATTGGCCGTGTTTGCCGCAAAATGGATGCGAATTTCGCGGCTTGGGCTTTTTGAAATTGCCGCTTGGCAAACTTTTGCCGCAGTGACCCCCAAGAAAAAACGGCCCCACTTGTCAAAGTGGGGCCGTTCAAATGTCCTGGACATTGGACCCGGTGGTGTCACCACGGGTCGGGCGTAGTGGGTTGTGTCTTAAGCGACTTTGAGGGCGGGTTGAATGCCTACCCGTTGCAGCGCTGCAAAGGCTTCTTGCAATGCAGGCTCATTGGGGTGGTTGGCCAAGCCTTGGGCTGCAGCCGTCATGGCGCGAACATTGTCGCCATTGCAACGCAGCACACGCACCCATTGCCCCCAAGTGGTGGCAGGCGCCGCATGGCCTTGCAAGTCAATGAGTTTTTCCAAAGCGGCGCTCGCGGCTGGCCAATCCTGGCGGATTTGGCACACCAAGGCGCTAATGACCAAAATGTCTTCGCTTTTGGGAAAGCGCTTCAAAGCTTCCGATGACAAGGTGT
>JBIKRC010000013.1:0-15379 GCA_044349375.1 Limnohabitans sp. | reverse complement strand
GGCGGCTTCGAGTCCCAATGTGTCGTATTTGTTTTCCGCAATGTTTTCTTCGTGAGTCGCCGTCTCATGGGCCGCACGCACTGCCTGTTCGGCTAGCAGAAGGTCTTCGGCGAGCCGCTCCAGTACCTGCTGCTGTAGTGAGAATTTATCCATGATCAAAGGTAGGCATCTCGAAAAACAGAGGGGAGGGGCTAGATTATGAAGTGCCTTACCAGCCTTAGATGCTTCTGTTGCCACAACCGCATCGTCCGCTTATGGCCGGCAGCAGCAGTTCAGCTTGTTGATGATCAATGTCTGCAACCGCTGCCTTTGAGTCATCCGTCAAAACAATTTAACTTTTTATACGGTACGGTAGGCGATGCCCTGATAAAAGTGCAACGACATCGACTGCATCAACGGGATCGGACGTTACCAAACAACCATGTGATTCAAGCCAAGCTGTCTGCTCTGCGGAAACAATGCCACAGAACACTGTATTTACGTTGGATGAGCGATTGCGTAGATCGGATAAGCAGGTCTGAAGCTTTGCCCAGAACGGCGGAATGAGTGCAGCGCCTGCGAGAAAAATCACCAAGTTGGTATACAGACCGCATAGCGCTGCATCCTCAATAGCTTGTGTCAGCACCTCGGGTTGAGAAAACACTTGACCAGTCACATCGATCGGATTGGCCGCGCTGGAAAAGGAGATGGCCACTTGAAGGCGTTGGGCTGCATCGTGTGGGAAGGTGGGCAAATTCAGCCCCAATTGCTCAGCGCGATCAGCCATCATGATGCCCGCGCCCCCAGAGATGCTCAGCAATGCGGTGCTCTGTGGTTGTGCGGTGCTAGGGGCTTTGTCACAAATATTGAGTTGGCTCAGCGAGTGCGCAAAATCGAGTACGCGCGTAATGCGGATGAGCTCGCTCAAATTGGCAACACGATGCACTCCAAATTCGCTGAGTAATGCCGCAAACTCGTCGTCATCACCTGTGTGGCTAGCAGTGTGAGCAAGGGCTGCTTTGCGTCCGGCTTCGGTGAAGCCGACTTTCATCATGACGACTGCCTTGCCAGCTTTCTTGTTCGCTTGCAGAGCTGCACGCAGTCTAACGATGTCCCGTGCGCCTTCAATGTAGGTCATGATCAGATCCGTATCGGGATCGGATGCTAGCCAATGCAGGGCATCTGCGACTTGCACGCCGGCTTCATTGCCTGTTGTGATCCAGTGGCTGAGCCCTAGATTTTGCTGCTTGGCCATGGCAAAGGCATAGCCACCGACAGCGCCACTTTGACTGACCAGTGCCACCCGGCCGGGTTTGGGTGCTCCTGCTAATGCCATGGGAGAAAAAGTAGAAAACACTTTGCCGCGAAGGTTCATGGCTCCCAGGCAGTTGGGCCCCAAAATGAGCACGCCGGCAGAAAATGCTTGCTGCGCAAGCCGAGTTTGCATGGCAACCCCAGCCTCGTTCGTCTCGGCAAAGCCTGAGCTGAGAATGATTGCCGCGCGGGCACCACAGGCGCAAACTTGCGCGATAGCCACCTCGCAAGCGGCTGCTGGCAAGGCGATGATCACCAGATCAATGGGCTTACCAATGGCATTGAGAGATGGGTAGGCGCTCAGCCCCTGAATTTCTATAGATTGCAGATGTACAGGATAAACAGCACCTTCAAATCCGTTTGCACGCAGCAGCTGAATCGGCATGCCGCCCACCTTCCGAAGGTCATTGGAGGCGCCCAAAATAGCGATCGAGCGCGGGCAAAGCAAAGGGGTCAAGTCAGGAAAGTTGAACATATCGCGGTGGGGCTGTTCTGCGGGCCACTCAGCCCTGGTGTGCAGCTGGTGCGCTGGCGCACTGTTCAGTGCGCTAGCGCTTGTAAGCGTTTGTGCGCTGCGTTCATGTCAGCAACCAGTGTCCTCATTTGATTGGCGATCGTGGTCTCGCCTTCAATTGCAAAAACACTTTGTCCGGCGGCCTCATAAATCAGCTGCGCGTTGTCTCGCTGGTGTATCGACTCAAAGATGTCACCGGTTAGCACTTGTTGCATGGGCATGCCCAAGGGTTCTGGGGCACCTTCGGCGGACCAAGCGTCAATCCATTCGCTGCGAACCACACGGCAGGGTTTGCCGCTGTGAGCACGAGTGATGACCGTATCCTCGCTCGAGCTTTGGACCAGACGATTGAGCAAAGCTGCAGGGGTATGGTTTTCTTGGGCAGCCATCCATAACGTTCCCAACCACGCGCCCTGTGCGCCCATGGCCAGGCTCGCCAGCACCTGCTCCCCTGTGGCAATACCGCCTGCTGCCAGTACGTGCGCATCACCGGCCATGCGCACGATCTGAGGCACAAGCGACATGGTGCCCACTTGGCCCGTATGGCCTCCCGCGTCGTAGCCTTGGGCGACCAGCACCTCAACACCCATGGCAAGTGCTTTTTGAGCATGACGCACCGAGCCCACCAAAGAAAACGTGACTTTGCCGCGTGCCTTGGCTCGGTCAATCAAGTCCTGGCGCAGACCAATGGCGGTGGCCACGGCGCAGGCGCTGGAGTCCAGAACAGCCTCAATCTGGGCACGGAACATCGTCTCTGAGCGGGCCTGCGTGGAAAAAAACCCTGGCTTTGGCGGTGGCTCAATGCTGTATCGCTCACGCAGGCTTTGCACAAACTGGACATGCGCTGGCGGCAGCGTTTGGCGCAATTGAGCAATATCGGTTTGCTCTGGGACCGCCGAGGGCAGCATGAGATCAATGCCGTAAGGCATAGTGCCCATGCGTTCTTGAACTTCCGCCAGAATGTGGGGAATTTCCTCGGGCATCTCACGTGCGAGACCTAGCACAGGAAATCCACCGGCTTGGGCGATGGCCACGACCACATCCACCGAGTGAGAAAACCCGAAGATCGGGTGGCGAACTCCGAGTTTTTCACAAAGCACAGATTTAATCATGGAGTTGGTTGCTCTATGGCGGTAGGACGCGGCTGATTGTCTGAGTTCATTTTTGTTGTAGTGACACTCGCCAGGATCATTGGCTTTCGATACCAGCTTTCTTGATAACTTGGCTCCACTTTTCAAACTCGCGCGCCACAAAAGCATCGAACTCGGCGGGATTTTGCGGTGCTAGCTCCATGCCCAATGTATCCAAACGTGCTTTGACGTCAGGCATGGTGAGAAACTCGGCGACATCTTTGGCCATCTTTTGAATGATTGGAGTCGGAACTTTGGCAGGTGCGACCAGGCCGAACCAAGTTCCAACCTCATAAGCAGGCAAATTGGCCGCTTCAGCAACCGTGGGCAGTTGCGGCATGGCCGTAGAGCGCTTGGATGTGGTTACCGCCAGGGCCCGAATCTTGCCGGTCTTGGCGTGTGAGTTAGCCAAAGCCACTGTCAGAGGCATCATGCTCACCCTGCCGGCAAACAGGTCGTTGAGTGCGTCGGGTTGGCCTTTGTAAGGCACGTGTGAAAGCTTAATGCCTGCGTTCTGTGCAAGCAGCTCGCCTGACAGGTGGTTAGAAGTGCCGATGCCGGCGCTGGCGTAAGTTAAAGGCTGGGTGCTTTTGCGGGCCAACTCAATGAACTCAGCCATGGTCTTGGCCGGCACATCAGGGTGCACCACGATGGCGTTCGGGATGACGCCTAGGCCCTGAATGGCACGGAAGTCCCGGACTGGGTCCCAGTTGACGCCTTTATTAAGAGTGGGCGCGACGGCATGGCCTGGACTGACCAGCAGCAAGGTGTAGCCATCAGGAGCAGATTTGGCAACCAGATCAGTACCGATTGAGCCGCCAGCGCCTACGCGGTTTTCAACGACAACAGGTTGGCCATAGCGGGTAGACATTTTTTCTGCCAACAAGCGAGCAATGGAGTCGACCACGCCCCCAGCAGTGAATGGGACGATAATTTTGATGGGCTTGTTGGGGAAGTTTTCAGTCTGTGCCCAGGCTTGTTGTGCTGATGCCAAGCACAGGCTAGCCAAAGCGGCACTGATAAACAGCTTAATTCGATGTCCGGTCATGGTTGTCTCCTTATGGGTATTGAAAAGGCAATAGGTCGGCTTGGGCCGTACTCTTTTATGTCGATGCTTGATCGGCCGCATCAGCCATCGCTGCTGCGGCCACCGTTCTTTTGGCGATGTTTATCAGGTGAATTTGCGAGGTGCCCTCGTACAGGCGGAACAGCCTGACATCGCGGTAAAACCGCTCAGCAACGTTGTCGGCGATGTAACCGCTTCCGCCAAAAACCTGAACGGCCCTATCAGCCACACGGCCGCAGACTTCGGAAGCAAACAGCTTGCACATCGAAGCTTGCATGGTCACATCTACGCCCGCATCTCGTTGCCGTGCGGTCTCCAAAACCAGGGCTCGAGCAGCATGTACTTCTGTATTGCTTTCGGCAATCATTTGCTGCACCAACTGAAAGTCTCCAACCGCCTTTCCGAACTGTAGACGTGACTGGGATCGGCGAACCATTTCATCCACCAGACGGATAGCAGGCCCGACACACAGGCCGGCCAGGTTTATGCGTTGCTTGTTGAGTGCTTTCATGGCTGTGCGAAAGCCCTGGCCTTCAACGCCTCCTACGATGGCGCCGGCGGGCACACGCACGTTCTCCAGGATTACTTCACCGACGGGCGAGCCGTGCTGGCCCATCTTGCGGTAAGCGGCTGGCGTGGATAAGCCAGGGGTGCCACGCTCTATGAGAAAGGCAGAAATACCTGCGGCGCCTTGGCTTTGAGGTTCTGTACGGGCAAACACAGTGAACAGCCCCGCAACCGGCGCGTTGGTGATGTAGCACTTATGGCCGGTGATAATGAAATCGTTGCCATCGCGCACGGCGATAGTTTTTAGCGCAGTAGCGTCTGATCCAGCCTCAGGCTCGGTCAAGGCAAAGCATCCCGTTAAGCGTCCACTGGCCAGTTGTGGCAGCCATTTGTTTTTCTGCTCAGGGGTCCCATCCACGACCAGTGATTCCGACGCGATCCCGGTGTTACCTCCAAATCTGGCTCTGAACGTAGTGGCCACTTGCGAAACTTCGATGTTCACCAGGGCAAGCTCTTCAGTTGTCAGGCCCGCACCGCCATAGGCCTCGGGAATGCTGTGGCCAAACAAGCCCATGGTGCGCATCCGCTCGACAAGGTCTTCCGGAATCTCATCGGAGCGATCAACCAGTTCTTCCACAGGCATGCATTCGGTGCGCACAAATCGGCGAACAGCAGCCAGAAATTGTGCAAAGGATTGGGGATTTCGGATCATGTATGTGGGGTGGTTAAGGACAAATGGATTAAAGGCAAAGCGTTGTCAACGCATGCCATACAACAACTGAAGTTGCCGCACTGCGTTTTGGAGTAAGGGGAGCACATCGCGTGTGAGTTTCTCGTTGGGGTTGCGATTTGATGCCAACGTGCAGTTCATGGCCACTGGAATATCCTGTTGTGGCAGGCGCACGGGCATCGCAATGGCGTGAACATCTTTTTGCCACTCGCCGCGGGCATGGCAGTAACCTTGCTGGGCGAACAAATTAACATCGGCATCCCAGGCGCTGCGACAGTCATCAAAGTTCTGGCGATCTTGCAGCCTTAAGTAGTTCAGGATGGCCGTACGCTCAGTTGCAGGACAGGCCAAGATGAGTGCTCTGCCAATGGCACTGGAGATCAAGGGTCTGGTGCTGCCGATATCAGGCAAATAGGGATTGGCGGCATCCGTACGAACCGTGTCGATGTAGACCACATCGGCCCTATCGCGCAGGCCCAAATTGACACTGCATCCAGTTTTTTGGGCGAGTTGCTCCATCAAAGGGCGGGCAGCTTGGCGAACTCGCATGCTCGCCAGCAGAGGATGGCTGAGCGATAAAACGCCACTGCCGAGACGGTACTTTTTGAGTCCTGCATCGACGCTAAGGTAGCCCAAAAGCGTCAGCGTGTAAGTCAGGCGCGAAATGGTGGGTTTAGCCAAACCCGTGCGGTCGGACAGCTCACGGTTGCCCAGCAAAGGCTCTCTCACGCTGAAGGCGCGCAAAACTTGCATACCGCGCGCCAAGTTCATTGAAAACTGGCGATCGGTTGACAAATCGTGCGGGTCGATTAAACCGGGAAGTTGGATGCTGCTCATCTTGGAGGTGTCTCGTAGGGCCATGATTAATGCGTGTGAAGTTCAAGTCAATAACGCTCAGCATACTATTTCGCTGTGCGAAACAGCGTATTGATCTCTCACGAGACCTCTGGCAAAACTGACGGTTTTATGGATCGCCTGAATGATGGATACAACCACATGACTTCACCACCTCACAGCACAGGCGCATTGAGCGGCGTGCGCATCCTTGACATGGCCACAGTCTTGGCAGCCCCCTTGGGGGCTACGTTGTGTGCGGATCAGGGCGCTGACGTTGTCAAGTTGGAGTTGCCCGATGGCAGCGATGCCTTGCGCGGTCTACAGCCTGTCAAAGACGGGCATTCGTTGTGGTGGAAGGTTGCTAACCGGGGCAAACGCGGCATCACGCTGGATGTACGCAAGCCCGAAGGGCGCGCGTTGCTGCTGGAAATGCTGCCGCACTTTGATGTTTTACTGGAGAACTTCCGATCGGGCACGATGGACCGATGGGGGCTGGACTTGGCGACACTGCACAAGGCAAATCCAAGGCTTGTGGTGGTTCGATTGACCGGTTTTGGTCAGACGGGGCCTTACAGCCAAAGACCCGGGTATGCGCGAATTTTCGAAGCCATGAGCGGGTTCACCAACTTGACCGGCGAGCTAGGCGGTACGCCGCTGCACAGCAATTTCCCTGTGGGTGACGCGGTGGCGGGTCTGTTTTGTGCGTTTTCAATCACCAGCGAAATGGTGCGCATCCGTTCAGACCCCAAAGCACTGGGCGTTGAGGTGGATTTGGCGGCAACGGAGGCGCTGTTTCGCTTGCTCGATCCTTTGCCTGTTGAGTACGAGCAGCTTGGCCAGATCCGAAGGCCTGCAGGCAATCTAGCCAGCTACACCGCGCCTTCCAACATGTACCGAAGCGCTGATGGGCAGTGTTTTTCACTGGTGGCTTCATCCAATGCCATTTTTGCTCGCTTGTGCGAAGTAGTGGGGCATTCTGAATGGGCGAGTGATCCACGGTTTTCGACTAACCCAGCGAGGGTTCGTCATTTGCACGAGCTTGATGCAGGACTGTCTTCGTGGTTTCTGCAACGCAACTTCGCGGACATCGCCCCTTTGCTGGAAGCTGGCGGTGTACCGTTCAGCAAGGTGTACACGATTGAAGACATCGTTAATGACCCGCATTACCAAGCCAGGCAGGCAATCATCCGCATGCCCGATCCTGAATTGGGCAGCGTGCCTGCGCCTTGCATCGTGCCGCGTGTGACCGGGCGAGTCATGCCGGTGCCTCGCACGGGGCCTGCTACTGGGGAGCACAACGCCCAGGTGTATGGCGAGTTAGGGATCGATGAACGAGCGTTGGAGCGCCTGCGTGCATCGGGAGTTATTTGATTTGGGAATACCCGCTCACAAACTTGAGGAGACCGACGCCTCAACTATCCAAAGGAAAAAATCATGAGCCATGCAGCTGAAATCATGCAAGCAGCCCCGCGGGGCAAGTATTTTCAGGATTTCAAGGAAGGTATGCGTTTTGTCACGCCAAGGCGCACGGTGACGCAAACGGACATTGTTAATTTTGCTGGCTTGTCAGGGGACTACAACGCGCCTCACGTGGACCATGAGTTTTGTAAGTCGCAGCCTTATGGCGAGCCTATTGCACATGCCCCTTTGGTGCTGTCGATCTCGACAGGCTTGCTTTGCCAGCTGGGTATCAATGATGGCACGCTCGTGGCCATGTTGGGGGTGGATGACTGGCGCATCTTGGCGCCTGTGCGCCATGGCGACACCTTGCATGTGGTGGCTGAGGTGGTGGCGGTCAAGCTCACCAGCAAGGCCGATCGTGGGGTGGTGACGTTCCAGCGGCAAATCATCAATCAGCATGGTGTACCTGTACAGACCATGCGGGTCAGCTGCATGTATTTGTGTGGCGCTCAGCCTTAATGGCGACCTAGGCTGGCGCTGATCAATCGAATTGGATCAGCGCTCTTCCTGAGTTTTGACCTTGCAGTTGCTTAAGACTGAAGGCGATGAGTTCATCCAGTCTGATGTGGTGCACATGAGGAGACATGCGCTCAAAATCAGGTTTCCAGTCGCTAGCAAGGCGAGCCCACAAGTGTTTGCGTTGCTCCCACGGGGCATTGGCCACTATGCCCACCAACTTGACCGAGCGCATGATGAAGGGCAAAACGCTCCCATCGAAATTGTTGCTGGCAGCATTGCCCACGCAGGCTACGCAGCCTTTATCGCGAACTGAGCGTAAAAGCCAGCTGAGCATAGGTCCGCCCACGTTGTCGATAGCGGCTGCAAAAAGCGGTTTTTCAAGAGCACGCGGAGGTGCTGCCAAGATGGCATTAGCGTCCAGTACGTCGCTGGCCCCGGCTGCGCGCAGACTATCGGCTTGTTGCATGCGGCGCGTGATGGCCACTACTTCGTAGCCCGCCCGGCTTAGGACGCCCAGCGCCGCTAGGCTGACCGCACCTCCTGCACCGCTGACCGCCACCGGACCATGGTTTGGGCGTATCCCTTCAAGCTCAAATCGCTCTAGCGCCATGGCTACGGTGAAGGCCGGCACACCCAACGTGGCCGCTTGCTGGTGCGTGAGGCCTTCTGGCAAAGCATGCAAGTGGGCGGCAGGCACACGCACATATTCAGAAAACCCCCCATCAAATTGGATGCCAGTTTGAAAGCCGTGCACAAAGACCGATTGGCCCGGCTGAAAATCGGCCGCCTCGCTTTGTACGACCTCGCCTGCGACTTCGATGCCAGCGATACGAGGAAAGGAGGTGATGATTTTGGCTTTGCCATGCAGAGAAAGACAGTCCTTGAAGTTGACGCCTGCCCATCGGTTGCGAACTAACACTTCGCCAGGCGTCAAGTCTTGGATAGTCAGGTGCTCGAGCTTGCTGAGGGTTTGACCGTCTTGCATGTGTGTGCGAACGGCGCGAAAAACCTGAGGCAATTCAAATGAGTGGCTCATGTGTCGTCTTTCATATGGAATATATTCAGGGATAGGGGCTCAAAATGGTTTGTAAATGTGAGGTCAGTAGTCGACCAGTGAGCCCGGTCTGAGGCTGGAGTTACGTTCAGATAGGGGCGCTCTGCGCACTATGTCCCGGCCGATCACGGTTTTGTGCACTTCGCTGGAGCCCTCGCCAATCTGGTTAAGTTTGGCGTCTCTGAAAAACCGCTCCAACGGAAAGTCCTGCAGGTAGCCACGCCCTCCGGTCAGCTGCAATGCATCGGTGACCACCTTCATGCATAGGTCAGTGGCCTGAAGTTTTGCCATAGAGGCAAACACGGACACATCAGCATCGCCCTGGTCGTATTTGTCGGCAGCCAGAGCCACCAGGCAGCGTGCCGCCTCGATTTGGGAGACCATGTCCGCCAGCATCCACTGAACACCCTGGTGATGACCCAGAGCCTTGCCAAACAAGCTCCTGTCGCATGCATAGGTGGCAGCAATCTCCACCGCTCCGATGGCGCGACCAATGGCCATCGCCGCATGCCCGATTCGCGCGCGAACCAAAGCATCTTGAGCCAATTCGAACCCGTCCCCCTCTTCTCCAAGTCGGTTGGCCACCGGGACACGAACGCCTTCAAAGGTGAGCGAAGAAATGGGAACGCCATGCCAGCCGAGTTTGGGAACTTCGGCGCTGATGTGAAAGCCTGGTGCGTTACGTGGCACCAGGACCGCAATGAATGATGAAGGCGCGTGGCGGGCTTTGCCAATGACAACAAACCAATCGGCGGTGCTGGCGCGGGTGATGTACTTCTTAGCGCCATGGATAACGTAGTGATCGCCGTCGCGGGCCAGTGTGGTTTGAAGACCTCGCACATCCGAGCCCGCACCGGGTTCGGTCAGGGCGAAAGCACACTGGAGCGTACCCTCGCACAGGCCGGGAAGAAGCAATTGCTGGAAAGCCTGGGATGCACCGGCCACGACGGCGCGGGTTGAGAGATCGGCACCGGTCATCATGGAGGCGGAGGCGCTGCACACCCGAGCGAGCTCCTCGATGATGCGGATTTTGAGGGCTTGCCTTGCATCGGTGCCGCCGTATGTTCGTGGAAATGCTGTTGCCAGTACACGCTCGCTGGCCAGCAATTTGAAATTTTCCCAAGCAAAAACATCATGTCTGGCCACTTCAGCCGCGCGTTGGCCGATGTGCTCGCGAACCAAGTCGCGCACCTTGCAAACCATGGCTTGCTCACTGGTGTCCAGTTTGGCCAAAAAGTGATCGCCAAAAAGGCGGGGGGGATGGGTTGTAGAGTTCATGTCGCGTCCAATTAGCTTGCTTACTCACAGGCTCAGTAGCATGATGACTCAGTAGCTGCTTGTGGTCGATATCTTGTTTCGATTAGCGAAACGATGCTTGCAATTGGGTGGCCTTCTCGCTCAGATACTCAATATGAAACAACAAAATAAAACATCACAAGACACGATACCAAGGGCAAGTGGCCCTCTGGCAGGTTTGCGCGTACTTGAAATCGAATCAATCGGGCCGGTACCCTGGGCCTGCATGATGCTAAGCAACTTGGGGGCGCAAGTGGTTCGCATCGAGCGGCCAGTGGCTTCTGAAATCAACCAAGGCTTGGACGCGAAGTTCCAATTGACCGCACTTGGGCGCGACAAAGTGACGCTGGACCTGAAAACGTCGCAGGGCATTGAGTCTGCTTTGCGTTTGGCAACGCATGCGGATGTTTTGCTTGAGGGGATGCGCCCTGGTGTGATGGAGCGGCTCGGTTTGAGCCCGCAAGTTTGCCTGGAGCGCAACCCTAAGCTGGTCTATGGCCGAATGACGGGTTGGGGACAGGATGGCCCTTTGGCGCAAACCGCAGGACACGACATCAACTACATTGGGTTAACAGGCGTACTGCATGCGATTGGCCCACGCCAAGGCAGGCCCAGTGTGCCGCTGAATTTGGTGGGAGATTTGGGTGGCGGGGCCATGTTGCTGCTTTTTGGCGTGCTGGCGGCGGTGCTGGAGGCGCGCAGCAGTGGCAAGGGGCAAGTGGTGGACGCTGCCATGGTCGATGGTTGTACTTCGTTACTGGCCCCGGTTTGGGGGCGCTTGCAATCGGGACAATGGTTGGACCAGCGCGAGAGCAACTGGCTTGACGGTGGCGCTCCTTTTTACGGGACCTATGAGACCGCAGATGGTCGTTTTGTCGCGGTGGGTGCGATCGAGTCGACTTTTTATGCGGATCTTCTCAAGGGCTTAGGGCTGCAAGGGCAGCAGCTTCCAGCACAGCATGAGCGCACGGCCTGGCCCGCCATGCGCGAGAGTTTTGCAAAGATATTCATGCAACGCACCCGAGATGAATGGTGTGAACTATTTTCAGGCTCGCAGGCTTGCGTGACTCCTGTGTTGTCACTAGTAGAAGCTAATCAGCACCCACACCAGAGGGCGCGCCAGGCATTTGTTGATATTGATGGCGTGGCACAACCTGCAGCTGCTCCAAGATTCTCAAGAACCCCCGGTCGTGTCGCAGGTGCGGAAACATTTGGCCGTAATACACAAGAGGCATTGATGGCATGGGGACTTACTGCCGATGATCCGCTAGTAGCCGGCTGAATCAACCGCTGATAACGAGCGCATGTCAAAACTGTGGGTGGGCATCGACACTTTTTTGCGCAGTACGATTAAAGATTTGGTAACACTGGTCGGACATTGAATGTCCGCTCCCGCTGCAGAGCTGTCTTTGACCTCAATGTTCAAGTTATTAAAAATTAGGTGTCAGTAAAAAATTCCTGCTAAGGTAGGAATAGTTTGATTGATGCGGCCATGAAAATAAGAATTCCTATCTTGATAGGAAAATGATTGACTTGCCTGCAAAGCCAATTAATGATTCCTACGAATTTAGGAATATCATGCAAATACCTCTTTCCTCTGTCCAAGACGCTGGTGTTGCCATTCGCACGATGCGTAAGCGCGCAGGCATTCGAATCGACGACTTTGCACTGACCGCCGGTGTGAGCAAACAGTTCATGACCGATCTTGAAAATGGCAAGCCCTCGGTGCAAATGGGCATGGTACTGAGCCTGCTTCAGCGGCTGAACCTTCGTGTCAGCCTAGACCTGCCCGATACATCTATAGACACCTTTAGGACCGAATCCCGCAAGGTGGACAGCCGCCGCGCTAAGAAAGTCGCGTCCAAAAGTCTCGACACTGATGTTCACTTGAAGGAACGTTCAGCAACAGGTGAATCCTCCAATGACTAAAGAATCATCAGTGGAACTGACTGGGTCCAGCAGAAGCCTGAACATTTACATCAATGACGACCAGATCGGCACGCTCATTGAAGACAACGACATCTGGGCGCTGGCATATGACGAAAAGTGGGCGCATAGGGAGGGCAGCTTCAACCTCTCGCCAGCCCTACCACGCAGTCAGCTGTTCCACCGGGACGGTGCGACCATGCGCCCCGTGCAGTGGTACTTCGACAACCTGCTTCCAGAAGAAAAGTTGCGCGAGCAGATCGCGCTCGATGCCCGCCTTCGTGACAAAGACGATGCGTTTGCTCTGCTTGAATACCTTGGTGCGGAGTCAGCAGGCGCATTGATCTTGCTACCACCAGGGCAGTCGCCCGAAAGACATGCGGCTCTCAAGCTGCTCACCAACTCAGAACTAAGTCGACGCATTTCTAATTTGCCAACGAACACTCTGACAAAAGAGGCGCCCAAGCGGATGTGATTGAACGATTTGACAGACGCTTCGCCCTCAAAGAATCGGCATCACAGTCGGGTTCTGAGCCCGCAAACGTCGAGCGTTTGCACATCATTGATGCATGTCAATTGCTCAATAAATCGAGGGTCTACAAATACGCTGGGGCGAGCGTGCAAACGCTGCGAGAGATTGCGCTAGCGTGTTCTGACGAACTCACACTTCCGCCACGGCTGTTTCGCTGGTTGGTTTTTAACTTACTGGTCGCCAATGACGATTGCCATCTGAAAAATCTGTCTTTTCTCGTCTCTCCAAGTCGTTTAGACCTGTCGCCCCATTACGACCTGCTGGCTACCGGGGTTTATCACACACGAGCCTTTGCTGATGAGAGAGCCACATGGCCAGCTGTGCCACTGGCCGTAAGACTCTCAGAGAGTGTCACAAGATTTGATCAAGTGACACCCGCATCAGTTCTCAAAGCAGGCAATGAATTGGGCTTGCCCGCCCCCGTGGCGACGCGCGTCATCAAGGACGTGATTCAGCGAACGCTGCGTGAATTTGATGTGATTTTTGCAAGCCACTGTCCAGAAGAACCAACACTCCTCGAGCCCAAGGGTAGACCAGGCCCAAAGGTGTCGAAACAGCCCGCGTTATTCGATGAAGCAGTTGCAATAAAAGATGGCGAAAAAACCTCGGACTGTGTCTCTCCTGAAGTGCTGGCACAGCAGCTAAAAATTTTGCGGGTTCTCAGATTTGTCGTGTTGCCAGAAATGGCGAAACGCCTACTGTGATGGGCGCTGAAGTGAATTTAGCCAGTGGTGCTGAAATCGATGACCAGCCCTTTGTCACGTCTGTAGAAGTGATGCAGATCTTTTACTGCAGCAACTTTTGATTGTGAAAAGTTACTGCAGTAGTTACTGCAAAAGTGGCTGGTTTGAGGCGTTTTAATCCTGACTGTCTCGAACCATCACGGACCTCAAAAGTCTCTAGAGTGTTGTTAGCAGTGGAAGTTACGAATTTCGCTGCACTTCTGCGCACATCGAGGTGGTGCCCCCGACAGGAATCGAACCTGTATCACTCCCTTAGGAGGGGAGAGTTCTATCCATTGAACTACGGTGGCCAGGATGCGGATTGTAATGGCCGTGCGCGGCAGTTCAGTGGCCGCGTCAAAGCGGCTGGCTGTCCAGGAGCAGGTGCTGCACATCGGTCAGGGTGTCCACCACACGACGGCCCTGAAAGAACAACTTGAGGTTTTGCCAGTCTTGGCTGTGAACCAGAAAAGGTGCAGCGCCATAAACGCTTGTGGCCATGCCCGCTTTGAGTTGCACCATTGTTTTCTGGTTTTGGCTGTCGAGCACGCACAGTTCGGTGTCGGCTTGGGCCTCCATGTAAACATAGTTGCCTGGTTTGAGCGGCTGGTTGGGTGTGTGGGTTTTGCTGCTGTCTCTGTGTTGCCAATCGCAGGCCGGGGTGGCGGTTGGCATTGAGACTTTGACCGCTGGCCTGGGCAGTTCATTCGTGGCAGGGGCCAAGGCGATCACTTCGGTTGGCGCTGCAGCAGGCTTCAGCTCGCGCTGGACAGGCGCGGACGGGGCAGTTTTGGGGGCAGACAAAACCTTGGGGGTTGGGCCCAGCGTTGCATGTGGGTCTGAGCGCCGGTCGGTTGCAGGCCCATCCCACAAGCTCCAGGGCTTGAGGGCGTTCAGGGCCACCAGACTGAGCACACCCAAAGTCCAAAACATAGCGGGTTGGACCCGCCCTTGTCGCTGGGAATCGGATGGGGCCATGGGATGGCTTGCAGGCGCTGGGGTCATCACGGCGGCCATGACAGATGCGGACTCGTTCACGCTGGGCTCTGCGGATTCTTGGGCCACGGAGACCACCTCTGGGGTGACCAGGACGTGCCCTAATTTTTTGAGCAGTTTGACACCTGTGCTGCGTTTGATGGCCGGGTTGTAAAAACTGCTGTTTCCACCGAGTTCAAGTTCTTTGAGCTGGGCCAAAGACACGGTGTTGTTCCGTGCGAAAACCAGTTCATCAATACCTGCTTCTTCCCGCAAACTTCGCAAGAGCTGCCCATCTTCAGAACGCCATGTGGGATTGTTCATTGGTGAAAGCTGACTTCAGTGGATCGAAGGCCCAGAAACCGGGTGACTTCGCGATGATAGTACAGTTTTGGTGAATATTTAATGACTAAGAGTTCACCGAAGTCATGTCCAGGTGTTGAAGATCTTGGGATTCGTGGCGTTTGAAAAACTGAAAAGTGGTTCAATCCCGCCGCACCGTGAAAATCAGATCCAGCGCGCTTTGTTCGCCGGCTTGGGCCCGCAGGGTCAGGCGGCGCGAGAGGTCGTAAAAAATGTACAAACTGCCGAAAGCGCCGCTCAGGCTGGTCTCGTAGACCAGGTAAAAGTCTTTGGACAAGCGTTTGCCCAGGGTCACCGCTGCGCCTGTGGCTGTGGCGTCCGAGCGGCTGCCGCTGGCGAGTGAAATTTCGTCCAGTCCCAAGCTGCTGGCCAACTCGCCGGTCAGGGTTTTGCCATTGCCGCTGAGCAGGGCCACCGCCGCTTGTTGCAACACGGCCGATTCGGCACCGCCGTTGGCGGCTGATCGGCCCAGCACCAGCCAGGCGAGTTTGTCGGCATCGGGCAGGTCCGGGTC
>JBIKRC010000223.1:0-4222 GCA_044349375.1 Limnohabitans sp. | reverse complement strand
GACCCGATCCTGATTGAACAGGTGCTGATCAACCTGATGAAGAACGCGGCCGAATCCATCGACAACGCCCAGCGCCCAGCAGGGCAGCGCCAGGTCGAATTGCGCATCGTGCCCAAACAACTCGGCCAGCAATCGGTGGTCGAGTTCTCGGTGACTGACACCGGCCAAGGCCTGCCCGTGGAAGACACCGAGCGGGTGTACGAAGCGTTTTTCTCGACCAAGGTGGAAGGCATGGGCATTGGCCTCAATTTGTGCCGCAGCATCATCGAATCCCACCAGGGCAGGATCACTTCCGAGAACCTCTACAATTCTGCCGAAGTGACAGGATGTCGATTCTCCTTTTGGATACCGGTCGAAACCAACTGATCACACAACAAACCACTGGGGTACACGAATGAGTTTGATACCGAAAAAAGGCACGGTTTATGTTGTCGACGACGACGAAGCGGTGCGCGATTCCTTGCAGTGGTTGCTCGAAGGCAAGGATTACCGGGTGCGTTGTTTTGACAGTGCCGAATCCTTCATCAGCCGCTACGACCCGCGTGAAGTGGCTTGCCTGATCGCCGACATCCGCATGGGCGGCATGACCGGCCTGGAATTGCAAGACCGCCTGATCGAGCGCAAATCCCCCTTGCCCATCGTGTTCATCACCGGCCATGGCGACGTGCCCATGGCGGTCACGACCATGAAAAAAGGCGCGATGGACTTCATCCAGAAACCTTTCAAGGAAGAAGAATTGCTGGGCTTGGTCGAGCGCATGCTGGACGAAGCCCGCGAGGCGTTTGCAGGCTACCAACAAGCCGCCAGTCGCGATGCCCTGCTGTCCAAACTGACGGGCCGCGAAGCCCAGGTGCTCGAACGCATCGTTGCTGGTCGCCTCAACAAACAGATCGCCGACGATCTGGGCATCAGCATCAAGACGGTGGAAGCGCACCGCGCCAACATCATGGAAAAGCTCAATGCCAACACCGTGGCCGATTTGCTCAAGATCGCGCTGGGGCAAAACGCACCCAAGGCCTGATCCATTCACTCCCGACTGAAACGCCCGCACCCGCCGGGCGTTTTGCATTTTTCATCTGCCCCATTGATATCCCACACATGACCGCCCAATTGATCGACGGCAACCTGCTCTCCAAACAACTGCGCACCGAAGTCGCCACCCGCGCCCAAGCCCTCAAAGCCAAGGGCGTGACGCCAGGTCTGGCCGTGGTGCTGGTGGGGGACAACCCGGCCAGCCAGGTTTATGTGCGCAACAAGGTCAAGGCCTGCGAAGACAGCGGCTTGCACTCGGTGCTGGAGAAGTACGAAGCGACCCTGACCGAAGCCGACCTGCTGGCCCGCGTCGAAGCGCTCAACAACGACCCCAGCATCCACGGCATCCTGGTGCAGCTGCCCTTGCCCGCGCACATCGATGCCCAAAAGGTGATCGAAGCGATCAGCCCTGCCAAAGACGTGGACGGCTTTCACATCGCCAGCGCCGGGGCCTTGATGACCGGCATGCCCGGGTTCTGGCCCTGCACGCCCTACGGCTGCATGAAGATGCTCGAAAGCATTGGCTACGACCTGCGCGGCAAACACGCCGTGGTCATTGGCCGCAGCAACATCGTGGGCAAGCCCATGGCGCTGATGCTTTTACAAAAGAACGCCACCGTGACGATTTGCCACAGCGCCACCCCGGACTTGAAGGCCATGACCCTGCAAGCCGACGTGATCGTGGCCGCCGTGGGCAAGCGCAACGTGCTCACGGCCGACATGGTCAAACCCGGCGCGGTGGTGCTGGACGTGGGCATGAACCGCAACGACGAAGGCAAGTTGTGCGGCGACGTGGACTTTGAAGGCGTGAAACAAGTCGCCAGCCACATCACCCCCGTACCCGGCGGCGTCGGCCCCATGACCATCACCATGCTGTTGGTGAACACCCTTGAAGCGGCAGAACGCGCCGCCAAGTGATACAAAGTAATGATTGACCGAATCGATTTTTGGAATCCTCATGACCAACCCCTTGCTCAACGCCACCGGCCTGCCCCTGTTTGACCGCATCGCCCCCGATCATGTGGCCCCGGCCCTAGACGAACTACTGAGCGCTGCGGAAAAGGCGCTGGACACCGTGACCGCCGCCGACTTTCCAGCCGACTGGAAAGCCATCGCCCAGACCCTGGACGTGAGCACCGAGCGACTGGGTATGGCCTGGGGCGCGGTCTCTCACCTCAACAGCGTGGCCGACACCCCCGAATTGCGCGCCGCCTACAACGCCGCCCTGCCCCGCGTCACCGAGTACTGGACGCGCCTGGGCAGCGACGAGCGCCTGTACGCCAAATACAAAGCCATTGACGCCGCCAGCCTCAACACCGAACAAACGCAGGCCCGCAAAAACGCCCTGCGCGGCTTTGTGCTGGGCGGTGCCGAGCTGCAGGGCGCCGCCAAAGAGCGTTACGCCGCCATCCAGGAGCGCTTGGCCGAGATCACCCAAAAATTCAGCGAAAACACTTTGGATGCGACCGACAAATTTGCGCTCTATGTCAACGAAGATCAACTGAAAGGCGTGCCCGCCGACGTGGTGCAGGCCACCCGCGACGCCGCCCAAAAAGAAGGCCAAGAAGGCCACCGCCTGTCGCTCAAAATGCCGGTGTATTTGCCCGTGATGCAGTTTGCCGACAGCGGCGCTTTGCGCGAGCAACTTTACAAAGCCCACGTCACCCGTGCCTCGGACCAAGCCCCCGAAGCCACCCAACATTTTGACAACACCCCTTTGATGAAGGAAATTTTGGCCCTGCGCCAAGAAGAAGCCCGCCTGCTGGGTTTTGACAACTACGCCCAAGTGTCGGTCGTGCCCAAGATGGCCGAGTCGCCCGAAAAAGTCATCACCTTCTTGCGCGACCTGGCAGCCAAAGCCCGCCCTTTTGCCGAAAAAGACTTGGCCGATCTGCGCGAATTTGCCGCCAACACCCTGGGCATCACTGGCCCGCTGAACGCCTGGGACGTGCCTTACCTGAGCGAAAAACTCAAGGAAGCCCGTTACAGCTTCAGCGAGCAAGAGGTCAAGCAATACTTCACCGCCCCCAAAGTGCTGGCCGGGCTGTTCAAGATCATCGAAACCCTGTTTGAAGTGAACATCCGCGCCGACCAAGCCCCGGTCTGGCACCCCGCCGTGGGCTTTTACCGCATCGAGCGCGAAGGCCAACTGGTGGGCCAGTTCTACCTGGACCCGCCAGCACGCGCAGGCAAGCGCGGCGGCGCCTGGATGGACGACGTGCGCGGCCGCTGGCAGCGCCCCGACACCGGCGTGCTGCAAACGCCCGTGGCGCATTTGGTGTGCAACTTTGCCGAAGGCGTGAACGGCCAGCCCGCCTTGCTCACGCACGACGACGTGATCACCCTCTTCCACGAATTTGGCCATGGCCTGCACCACATGCTGACGCAAGTGAATGAGCGCGATGTCTCGGGCATAAGCGGCGTGGAATGGGATGCGGTGGAGTTGCCCAGCCAGTTCATGGAAAACTTCTGCTGGGAATGGTCGGTGCTGCGCCACATGACGGCCCATGTGGAAACGGGCGAGCCCCTGCCCCGCGCCCTGTTTGACAAGATGCTGGCCGCCAAGAACTTCCAGAGTGGTTTGCAAACCCTGCGCCAGATCGAGTTTTCGCTGTTCGACATGCTGGTGCATTCAGAGCACGACCCGGTGCAAGACTTCATGCCGCTTCTCAGCCAAGTGCGTGACGAAGTGGCTGTGATGCGCCCGCCCGCCTTCAACCGCATGGCCCACACTTTCAGCCACATCTTTGCAGGCGGTTACGCCGCGGGTTATTACAGCTACAAATGGGCCGAAGTGCTGAGCGCCGATGCCTACGCCGCATTTGAAGAAACCGCCGACGCCGATGGCTCGCCCAGCGTGGAAACCGGACGCCTGTACCGCCAAGCCATCCTGGAAGCGGGCGGTAGCCGCCCGGCGCTGGAGTCGTTCAAAGCCTTCCGGGGCCGCGAGCCAAGCCTGGACGCCTTGCTGCGGCACCAAGGCATGGTGACGGCCTGATTCAGGCCTATGCTCACGGCTTTATCTTGTCAAAATTTATTGGATTCACATCATGTCCAAAACCAAAAAAATCTTAACCTTCGCATTGGCCGCCTGTTTTGCGGTTGCGCATGCGGCTGACTCCAGCCCTTCAGAGCCTGCGTCATCTTGGCAAGCTCAAGCCCAAAAAGAAATCAAGGCCAACAATTATTC
>JBIKRC010000222.1:0-4225 GCA_044349375.1 Limnohabitans sp. | reverse complement strand
GCATGCCCGTCAGGCCCGTGGGCGCAATGGCCACGGGCATGGCGACTTTCTCGCCCACCATGGTGCTGGCGGTGCTGCGGTTTTCCATGTTCACGGCCACGCGCTGGCGCAGCTTGATCTTCTGGAAATCGCTTTCGTTGGCCCGGTAGGTGCTCTCGGTCCAAGAGCCGCTGTCCGCGTAGTCATAAAACATGCGTGGCACGCGTTTCTCGGCCAAAACGCGCAGGTCTTCGATGGTGGTGATCACGGACATTGGGGGGTCTCCTGGGGTTTTATCAATCAGAACTGACCCGCATCGTATCCGCTGGGGCAGTGCCAGCTTGTGAAACTTGAGACAGTGCGATTGAAATTTCTTGTGGCGTGCTTCAGCCGTGGGGCGTGGCTTTCACGAATGCGCCGCCTTGGTAAATGGCGGCGGGGTCTTGTGAGTCGATGCTTTGTTGGCGTGCTTCTACGGCAGGGCGGAACACGTCGGACGAATCCAAAGGGCGGTAGCCAATGTGTTTGGCATGGGTGTTGTCCCACCAGGTGGTCTGGTTGTCGGACATGCCGTAAATGATGCTGTGGCCCACGATGGGCGCGGTCAGGGCAGACACGACCAGGCGCTCCAGGTCGTCAAAGCTCAACCAAGTGGCCAGCATGCGGCGGTCTTTGGGTTCGGCATAAGAAGAGCCAATGCGCAGGCTCACGGTCTCGATGCCCCAGCGGTCCCAATACAGTTGGGCCAGGTCTTCGCCAAAGGCTTTGGACAGGCCATAAAACCCGTCGGGCTTGGGCGGCATGCGGGTGTTGACCACTTCATCTTGGCGGTAAAAGCCCGTCACATGGTTGGAGCTGGCAAACACGATGCGCTTGACGCCTTGCAGGCGGGCGGCTTCGTACAGGTTGACCATGCCCACAATGTTGCCCGCCAAAATCGGCTCCCAAGGCTGCTCGGTCGAGACGCCGCCCATGTGCACCACGGCATTCACGCCTTCAAGCAAGGCCATCATCTGGTCTTTGTCTTCGAGCGATGCGAGTTGCACCTCTTCGCCTGCACCCGCTGGGTCCAGTTCACGCCTGTGGCTCACGCGCAGCACGTCGCAATAGGCTTTCAGCCGAGGGCGAAGCTCTTTGCCCAAGTTGCCACCCGCACCCGTGAGGAGCAGGCGCGGAAATCGAATGGTGGAGGCGGGTGTTTTGAGCATGTTTTTTGGGTTCAGGATTTGAAACGACCCGCCAAGGCGGTAGCGCTGTCACGCAACACGTTTTGGTCAGCGCCCACGGCCACAAACAAGCAGCCTTGCTCAACATAGTGTTTGGCCAGGGCCTCGTCACCCGTGAGGATGCCCGCGGCTTTGCCACAGACCTTGATGCGGGCGATGGATTCGTCAATGACTTTCAGCACATCGGGGTGCTTGGGGTTGCCCAGGTGTCCGAGCGCCGCCGACAAATCGCCGGGGCCGATGAACACGCCGTCCACACCGTCCACGTTGGCAATGGCTTCGATGTTTTGCAGGCCCAGCACGGTTTCGACTTGCAGCAACAGGCAAATTTCTTCGCTGCTGTGTTGGGCGTAGCCTTTGACGCGGCCATAGTGGCTGGCGCGGGGTGCGCCCGCATAGCCGCGCACGCCGAGCGGCGGGTAGCGGGTGTAAGACACCGCTTGACGGGCTTCTTCTTCGGTCTGGATGTAGGGCACCAGCAGGCTTTGCACGCCCACATCGAGCAGGCGCTTGAAGGTCACCATGTCGTTCCATGGTGGGCGCACGATGGCGGTGGTGGGGCTGCCCTTCATGGCTTGCAATTGCGCCACGATTTCGGTCAGGTCGTTGGGCGAATGCTCCATGTCCAGCAGCAGCCAGTCAAAGTTGCAATGCGCCAGGATCTCGGTGCTGATGTTGCTGCACAGGTGCGACCACAGGCCAATCTGCTTTTGACCGGATTGGATGGCGTGTTTGAAATGGTTGATGGGCATGTCCATGGTGTTTTTCCTTTGATGTGAATGGCCCGGGTGCTCAGCGCACCATGCAAGGCATTTTGTTGTTGAATTTCCAGCCCGGGATCAGGTACTGCATGGCGATGGCGTCATCGCGTGCGCCCAGGCCATGCTGTTGGTAGAGCTGGTGGGCTTTCATCACCGCGTCAATGTCCACTTCAATGCCCAAGCCGGGTTTGGCGGGCACATCGACGTAGCCGTCTTTGATTTGCAGTGGGTCTTTGGTGAGGAACTGGCCGTCTTGCCAGATCCAGTGGGTGTCGATGGCGGTGACTTTGCCGGGTGCGGCAGCGGCGCACTGGGTGAACATGGCCAGCGAGATGTCGAAGTGGTTGTTCGAGTGTGAGCCCCAAGTCAGGTCGTACATCTGGCACAGCTGCGCCACGCGCACCGAGCCTTGCAGCGTCCAGAAATGCGGGTCGGCCAGCGGGATGTCGACCGACTGCAGCTGGATGCTGTGGGCCATCTCGCGCCAGTCGGTGGCCACCATGTTGGTGGCGGTCAGCAAGCCGGTGGCGCGGCGGAATTCGGCCATGACTTCGCGGCCCGAAAACACGCCTTCTGCACCGCAGGGGTCTTCGGCATAGGCCATGGTGCTGCGGTGGTCACGCAGCAGGCGAATCGCGTCTTTGAGCAGCCAGCCGCCATTGGGGTCGAGCGTGATGCGCGCCTTGGGAAAGCGCTCGTGCAGGGCCACCACGGCTTCGACTTCTTCTTCGCCGCGCAGCACGCCGCCTTTGAGCTTGAAGTCCTGAAAGCCATAGCGCGCTTGCGCCGCTTCGGCCAGGCGCACCACGGCATCGGCCGTCATGGCTTTTTCATGGCGAAGGCGCAGCCAGTCATCGGCTTGGTCCGGCTCGCTGCGGAAGGGCAGGTCGGTTAGCTGGCGGTCGCCCACATAAAACAGATAGCCCAGCATTTGCACGCGCTGGCGCTGCTGGCCTTCGCCCAGCAAGGCGCACACCGGCACGTTCAGGTGTTGGCCCAGCAGGTCCAGCAGGGCGCTTTCAACGGCGGTGACGGCGTGGATGGTCGTGCGCAGGTCAAAGGTTTGCTGGCCCCGGCCACCGCTGTCGCGGTCGGCAAACTGTTGGCGCATGCCTTGCAGCACAGCGTTGTACTGGCCAATCGGCTGGCCTTCGACCATGGGGCGGGCATCTTCCAGGGTCTGGCGGATTTTTTCGCCGCCGGGCACTTCGCCTGCGCCGGTGTTGCCGGACGAGTCGGTCAGGATGACGATGTTGCGGGTGAAGAACGGGCCGTGGGCACCGCTGAGGTTCATCAGCATGCCGTCGTGGCCAGCCACGGGAATCACCTGCATGCGGGTGATGGTGGGGGTGTGATGGGGAGTCATGGCTTAGAGGGTCTAGTCAATAGACATCGTACAACTTAATGGCGTAGGGGCCATTGGGGAAAACGCGGGTGATGGACAGCGTTGATTCAACCCGGGCTGTCGGGGTCGCTCTTGCGCAGGCGTTCACGGCTGTTGGCCAGGTGGGTGCGCATGGCGGCTCTGGCGGCCTCGACGTCCTGCTCGGCAATGGCGTTGTAGATGCTCTCGTGTTCCTGGTTGACGCGTCGCAGGTAGTTTTGCCGCTCTGGGTCGGTGGTCAGGATGCCGCTGATCCGCGCGCGCGGAATGACGCCCGCACCCAAGGAATGCATCAGGTCGACGAAGTGGTGGTTTTGGGTGGCTCGGGCAATGCCCTGGTGAAACTGGTGGTCTGCCATCACCGCGTCGCGGCCTTCTTCCAAGGCGCTGTTGAAGGCTTGAAGTGACAACTTCAATTCAGACAAATCCTCCGGCGTGCGCCGCACAGCCGCCAAAGCAGCGGCTTCCGTCTCCACGCTGATGCGAAATTCAAGCAGGGCAATGACCTCTCGCAGGGTGCCCATTTGCTCGGGGCTGATGCGAAAAGAGGGGTGCTCGCTTTTGGGCAGCACAAAGGTGCCAATGCCGTGGCGCGTTTCGACCCAGCCTGAGGCCTGCAGCCGTGAAATCGCCTCGCGCACCACGGTGCGGCTCACGCCAAAATCTTTCATGATGGCTGCTTCGGTCGGCAGTTTGTCGCCAGCTTTGAGGCGACCGCTGCGGATTTGCTCGGTCGTCGCATGCACCAGTTGTACCGCCAGGCCGCCTGGCTTTTTCAAGGAAAGGGTCGTGGCATCCATGGGTAATCCCTAGCTGTCCGAATGTAGAAGCTCAACGATAATCATGCTGCTAATTGTACGACAACTGATGACTTG
>JBIKRC010000220.1:0-4242 GCA_044349375.1 Limnohabitans sp. | reverse complement strand
CAAAAAAGTAGGCGAAGGCTTTTACAAATACGTGGATGGCGCAGCGCAAGTGCCCGCCGAGCCACCCGTGCCCGAGGTGGAAAAAATCCCGCCCGTCTGGGTCTCGCCCCGCGCCGCCCGCCGCATGGAACTTCTGCAGCTGCTCAAGGACCTGGGTGCCACCCTCGAAACCGGCGCATCGCCCTCACCCGATGCCTTGACACTCGTTGCTCCGCTGGGCTTTGACATCACCACCGTGGCCGTGGTCGAGCGGCTGGACCCGGCCCGCACCGTGGGCATCGACATGCTGTTTGAGGACGCATCCACCAAACGCCGCGTGCTGGCCACCAACCCGGCCACGCGCATCGACATGCGCAATGCGGCCCATGCCTTGTTTGCCAGAGACGGCAAAGCCGTTTCGGTCATCCGCGACAGCGGCGGATTTGTCACGCAGCGCGTGGTGGCGTCCATCGTCAACATCGCGTCCGACATGTGCCAGCAACGCATCTGCAGCCCGCAAGATCTGGAAACCGCCGTCACCCTGGGCCTGGCCTACCCCATGGGCCCCTTGGCCATGGGCAACCGCTTGGGTCCCGACAGCATCCTTGAAGTGCTGTTCAACCTGCAAACGGTTTATGGTGACCCCCGTTATCGCCCCAGCCCTTGGCTGCGCCGCCGCGGTGCGATTGGCCTGTCGCTCATGCACACCGAGGAATAATGACTTTGTGGGACAGATCTTTAGCTCTGTCCCAATCTGAATGACTTTGCGGGACAGATCTTTAGCTCTGTCCTGATCTGAACGACTTTGCGGGACAGATCTTTAGCTCTGTCCCCAACTGATTAAGAAACAAGATGACCGCCCAACTGCTCAGCACCAGCGAAGGCCGGACCCTGGTCCTGACCCTCAGCAACCCGGAGTTTCGCAACGCCCTTGGCCCCGAGATGTACGCCGCAGGCGTGGAAGCCCTGAGCGTGGCCGAATCGAACCCCGATGTGCGCAGCGTGGTGATCACCGGGGCCAACAGCATCTTCAGCGCAGGCGGCAATTTGCAGCGTTTGCAAAACAATCGGCAACTGCCGCCCGAACACCAAGCGCAAAGCATCGAAGGCCTGCACAACTGGATCGAGGCCATCCGCACCTTCCCCAAGCCCGTGATCGCCGCCGTGGAAGGCCCGGCGGCTGGCGCCGGTTTTTCGTTGGCGCTGGCCTGCGACATGATCGTCGCCGCACGCAACAGCGTGTTTGTGATGGCCTACAGCTCGATTGCTTTGTCACCCGATGGTGGCGGCAGCTGGAGCCTGTCTCGCGCCGTGCCTCGCCAGCTGGCCACCGAACTCCTGATGTGCGGTGAGCGCATCGGTGCCGAGCGACTGCAACAGCTGGGCGTGGTGAATCGACTCGCGGATGCAGGGCAAGCCTTGCAGCAAGCTTTGGATCTGTGCGAACAACTCAACGCCCGCGCCCCCAATGCCTTGACCAGCATCAAGGATTTACTGGCCGACGCCGATGGCAGCAGCTTGACAGCGCAACTGGCCCGCGAACGCGACCACTTTGTCAAAAACCTGCACCACCCCAACGCAGGTATTGGCATTGGTGCGTTTTTGAACAAGCAAAAACCCGAATACGAATAAAGCGACTGGTCCCCCAGGCGACAAAAACCCGATCATCAGTCACTCAAAGGACAGAGCATGGACGAACCGATTCTGACAATGGAGGAAAGAGAGGCGATCAACAACGGTCGCTGGTTCTCAAGTCTCTCACCTTCACTACGACACGACATACTTCGATGCGCTTACGTCAAACGACACAAAGATGGCGACATGCTCGCGGCTCGGGGCGACCCGCCGGAGCAGTGGATCGCCTGCGCCAAGGGCGCGGTGCGCGTGAGCTCCACCTCGGTGTCGGGCAAGCAGATCACCTTGACCTATGTGGAGCCGGGCATCTGGTTTGGCGATGTCTCGATCTTCGACGGAGACCGGCGCACACACGACTGCTATGCACATGGCGACACCACCACCTTGAACGTGGCCAAGGCCGACTTCAAGAAAATCCTGACGCAGCACGTCGAGTTTTACGAGGCCATGTTGCGCCTGCAGTCGCGCCGCATTCGCCAGCTCTACGGCTTGGTGGAAGACCTCAACACGCTGCCCCTGCGTGCGCGTTTGGCCAAACAACTCAACCACTTGGTGCGCAGCTATGGTGTGCCCAGTTTGTCGGACGCCAAGGCGATCCGCATCAGCTTGCAACTGGCGCAGGAAGAGCTGGCGCAATTGCTGGGTGCTTCACGCCAACGCGTGAACCAGGAACTCAAGCAAATGGAGCGCGAGCAAATCATCCGGATCGAGCCGGGCGGCTTGGTGGTGTTGGACCGCGACGCGCTGTTGTTGATCGTGAACGCGGACCACTGACACGCCACATTTCCACCCTATCGCCGCTGACTGCGGCGACCACTGATTTTCGACGGGTCAACCCATGAGTGCTTTTGATCATTTTGTGGGGACCCGGCCTGTCACGGGCACACACGCCTTCGACATCCCAGCCCTGGAATCCTGGCTCAGCGCCAGACTCCCCGGCTTTGCAGGCCCTTTGAGCGTGGAAATGTTCAAAGGCGGCCAGTCCAACCCCACCTACAAACTCATCACGCCCACACGCCAATACGTGATGCGGGCCAAGCCCGGTCCGGTGGCCAAGCTGCTGCCTTCGGCCCACGCCATCGAGCGCGAGTTTGCGGTCATGAAAGGCCTGCACGGCACCGACGTGCCCGTGGCCCAAATGCATGTGTTGTGCGACGACGAAGCGGTGATTGGCCGCGCGTTTTACGTCATGGAGTTTGTGCAAGGCCGCGTGCTGTGGGACCAGTCCCTGCCCGGCATGACACCTGCCGAGCGCGGCGCGATTTACGACGAAATGAACCGGGTACTGGCGGCGCTGCACAAGGTCGATGTGGCCAAGCAAGGCCTGTCCAGCTATGGCAAACCCGGCAACTACATCGAGCGCCAAATTGGCCGCTGGAGCAAACAGTACGCGGCGTCTGTCACTCAGCCCATTCCTGAAATGGACCAACTGATCGAATGGCTGCCGAAAAACATCCCAGACAGCGCCAAAGACGAGTCAATGGTTGGCGTCGTGCATGGCGACTACCGCCTGGACAACCTGATGTTCCACCCCACCGAGGCCCGCGTGCTGGCCGTGCTCGACTGGGAACTGTCCACGCTGGGCCACCCGCTGGCCGACTTCAGCTACCACTGCATGGCCTGGCACATCTCGCCCGGCACCTTCCGCGGCATTGGTGGACTGGACTTTGAAGCCCTGGGCATCCCGCTCGAGCAAGAATACATTCGCCGCTACTGCGAGCGCACCGGTTTCACCACACCCGAGGTTTTGGCCAAAGACTGGAACTTTTATCTGGCCTACAACATGTTCCGAATTGCCGCGATTTTGCAAGGCATTGCCAAACGCGTCGAAGACGGCACTGCGTCCAGCGAGCAAGCCAAAACCTCCGGTGCCGGTGCGCGCCCGATGGCCGAGTTGGCCTGGCAGTTCGCCTGCAAAGCCTAACCCCCCTTTTTTTATGACCCATCACTTCAAGGAGATAGACCATGGATTTTGAATACACCCCCAAGGTCAAAGACATGCAGGCCCGTTTGTTGGCCTTCATGGACGAGCACATTTACCCCAACGAGGCGAGATTCTTCGAAGAGATTGCCGAAAACCGCGCCAAAGGCAACGCCTGGGTGCCCACCAAAATCGTCGAAGAACTCAAGCCCAAGGCCCTGGCCGCCGGTTTGTGGAACCTGTTTTTGCCCAAGTCCACTCGCGCCCCCCAAGGCCTGTCCAACCTCGAATACGCCCCCCTGTGCGAGATCATGGGCCGCGTGCCCTTTGCAGCCGAAATTTTCAACTGCTCGGCGCCTGACACCGGCAACATGGAAACGCTGGAGCGTTACGCCAGCGAAGAGCTCAAGGACACCTGGCTCGAGCCCTTGCTGCGCGGCGAAATACGCTCGGCTTTCTTGATGACCGAGCCCGATGTGGCCTCGTCCGACGCGACCAACATCGAATGCGAAATCCGCCGCGACGGCGACGAGTACGTGATCAATGGCCGCAAGTGGTGGTCGTCCGGCGCGGGCGATCCACGCTGCACGATCTACATCGTCATGGGCAAGACCAACCCCGATGCCGGTCGCCACGAACAACAATCCATGATCGTGGTGCCCGCCAACTCACCCGGCATCACCGTGGTGCGCGCCCTGTCGGTGTTT
>JBIKRC010000219.1:0-4255 GCA_044349375.1 Limnohabitans sp. | reverse complement strand
GGCGGCTTTGTCGCAGCAAGCAGGCTACAAAATTGCGGCCGTGCACAACCCCCGCGAGCAGCGCCGTGTATGGCTGGAGATGAGTGAGAAAAACGCCGACATCAAGTTGGCCCGTCTGTTGGCCGAAGAAGGCTCGCAACAAGCCCGCACCCGTGCCCTGGCCGATGCGCTGGATTTGGCCCCGGACGATCTGGACGCGCTGCACATCGAGTGTTTTGACATCTCGCACACGGCGGGTGAAAACACCCAAGCTTCGTGCGTGGTGTTTCGCCAGCACAAGATGCAAAGCAGCGAATACCGCCGCTACAACATCGAGGGCATCACGCCGGGCGATGATTACGCGGCCATGCGCCAGGTGCTGATGCGCCGCTATGGCAAATTGGCCGAGGCACTCAGATCACAGGACGGCTCAAGCGAGGGCACAGCTCGGCTGCCCGACCTGGTGCTGATCGATGGCGGCAAGGGCCAGGTCAGCATGGCCCGCGAGGTGTTCACCGACCTGGGGCTGGACCTGTCGCGCATCGTGGGTGTGGAAAAAGGCGAGGGCCGCAAGGTGGGCTTGGAAGAGCTGGTTTTTGCTGATGGCCGCGAAAAGGTCTACTTGGGCAAGGACTCGGCAGCGCTCATGCTGGTCGCGCAAATCCGCGATGAGGCGCACCGCTTTGCCATCACCGGCATGCGGGCGCAGCGTGCCAAGGTGCGCATGGGCGGCAGCAAGATCGAAGAAATACCCGGCATCGGGCCGCGCAAACGGGCCAAACTGCTGCAGCGATTTGGCGGTGTTCGGGGCGTAGAAAGTGCCAGCGTGGAAGATTTGCTGGGCGTGGAGGGCATCTCTCGAGAGCTGGCTGAGACCATTTACAACGCCCTGCATTGAGCCTGGACCAGACTGTCATCAAGCCGTTGTCTGGGCGTGCCACAATCAACCGCATGTTTTTTACGATTCCGACCATCATGACCTGGACGCGCATAGTCGCGATTCCTTTGATCATTGGCGTGTATTACCTGGACAGCCTGAAGCTGGAGACCCAAAACCTGATCGCCACGGTCATGTTTGTCTTGTTTGCCTGGACCGATTGGCTGGATGGCTATTTGGCCCGCAAGCTCAACCAGACCTCTGCTTTTGGGGCTTTTTTGGACCCGGTGGCCGACAAGTTTCTGGTCTGTGCGGCTTTGCTGATTTTGGTGCACATGAACCGGGTGCATGTGCTGATCGCCTTGGTCATCATTGGCCGCGAGATCGCGATTTCTTCGCTGCGTGAGTGGATGGCGCAAATTGGCGCGGGCAAGAGTGTGGCGGTGCACATGGTGGGCAAGCTCAAGACCACGGTGCAGATGGTGGCCATTCCTTTCTTGTTGTACGACGGGATTTTGTTCGGCTTGATCGACACCCGCGACTGGGGGGCGGTGCTGATCCTGATCGCAGCCGTTTTGACCATCTGGTCGATGGTCTATTACATGAAAAAGGCCCTGCCTGAAATCCGAGCCCGCGTGAAATGAGCGGGGGGGCTGTGCCCGACGCCTGGGTCAGGGCGACACCCGTCGTTTTCGTGCTGATTTGGAGCACCGGCTTCATCGTCGCCCGCTATGGCATGCCGCATGCCCCACCCTTGTCTTTTTTAGCGCTGCGCTACGCGTTGTCGATCGCCTGCTTTTTGCCCTGGATTTGGTGGGCGAAGGTGGCTTGGCCCCAAAGCCGTCAACAATTTTTGCATTTGTCTGTCACGGGATTGTTGATGCACGCGGGTTATTTGGGCGGCGTGTGGCTTGCGGTCAAGGCCGGCATGGGCTCTGGCTTGTCGTCTTTGATTGTGGGGTTTCAGCCGGTTCTGACGGCCATTTGGTTGGCCTACAGTTTGCGCGGCAGCGACCAGCCGGGCGTTTCGCGACGGCAGTGGTTGGGTTTGTTGCTGGGTTTTGTGGGTCTGCTCATGGTGGTCTGGCGCAAGTTGACGCTGGGCTCGCCCCTGGACCACGTCACGCCAGCCAATATGGCGTTTGTCTTGGCCGCATTGCTCAGCATCACCGTGGGCACCCTCTACCAAAAGCGATTTGTCAAACCCTGTGATGTGCGTTCGGCCAACACGGTCCAGTTGATGGCGGCCTTGGTGGTCACCTTGCCACTGGCGCTGATGGAAACTGAGACCATGCGGTGGAACAGCGAATTGGCCGGTGCCATGGCCTGGTCGGTGCTTGGATTGACTTTGGGTGGTAGCTCGCTTTTGTACCTGTTGATCCAACGCGGGGCGGCGGCCTCGGTCACCAGCCTCATGTATTTGGTGCCGCCCACCACGGCCATGATGGCCTGGGTGCTGTTTGATGAAAGCATCACCCTGGCCACCCTGCTGGGCACGGCCTTGACGGCTTTGGGCGTGAGTTTGGTGGTGCGACCGTCACGAAGGTGAAATCCGGTCCGCCTCTTTGTTGCTAAGCTCTTCGTTTTGAAGCCCCCCCGTTTATTCAAATTTAGAAAGTTCTACACATGAGCAAGCATCGCATCGCTGTCATTCCCGGAGATGGCATTGGCAAAGAAGTCATGCCTGAAGGCCTGCGCGTGATGGATGCTGCAGCACGCAAGTTTGGAATTGATTTGCAGTTTGACCACTTTGACTTTTCAAGCTGGGATTACTTTGAAAAGCATGGTCAGATGCTGCCCGACAACTGGAAAGACCAGATCGGCGGCCACGATGCCTTGTACTTTGGCGCCGTGGGTTGGCCCGCAAAAATCGCTGACCACGTGTCGCTGTGGGGCTCGCTTTTGTTGTTCCGTCGTGAGTTTGACCAGTACATCAACTTGCGCCCAGCGCGACTGATGCCCGGCATCATCGCGCCGGTGGTGCGCCGTGACGGCAGCGCACGCCAGCCAGGTGAGATCGACATGTACATCGTGCGTGAAAACACCGAGGGCGAGTACTCCAGCGTGGGCGGCCGCATGTTCCCCGGTACGGAGCGCGAAATCGTGATGCAAGAGTCCATCATGACCCGCATCGGCGTCGACCGTGTGTTGAAATTTGCGTTTGAATTGGCGCAAACGCGTCCCAAAAAACACCTGACCAGTGCCACCAAATCCAACGGCATCGCCATCACCATGCCTTACTGGGACGAGCGTGTGGCCGAAATGGCCAAGGCTTACCCGGGCGTGAACGTGGACAAGTTCCACATCGACATCCTCACGGCCCACTTTGTGCAGCGCCCTGACTTTTTTGACGTGGTGGTGGCCAGCAACCTCTTTGGCGACATCTTGAGCGACCTGGGCCCTGCCTGCACAGGCACCATTGGCATTGCGCCCAGCGCCAACCTGAACCCTGACCGCAAATTCCCATCGCTCTTCGAGCCAGTGCACGGATCGGCACCTGACATCGCTGGCAAAGGCCTCGCAAACCCCATTGGGCAAATCTGGTGTGGCGCGATGATGCTGGAGTTTTTAGGCCACAAAGACGCCCACGATGCGGTGCTGGCTGCGATCGAAAAGGTTTTGGCTGCGGGTGGCGATGCGCCACGCACGCCCGATTTGGGCGGCAATGCCTCTACGGCCGATGTGGGCCGGGCCATTGAGCAGGCGCTTTGAGCAGGCGCTTGTCCAAGCGCATGGTCCCAAATGTGAGCATTCAAGCGCACTTGACATGGCTGAACATTAAAATAACCGTCGTGCTTTTATGAAGCACTATTTTCAAGGCTAGAATTCAAAGCCAATGTCGCCACGCATGAATGCGATTGACAGACCCACAAGGTCTGGTTTTAATCACATCAGGCATTCATTGCCTCAAAAAATTTCATCAACATGCCCACGCCGTGGGGTCCGACTTCAGTCCAAACTTCGGTCCTTGCAGCGCTAACAACCAGAGGTTTATTGTGAACAAAACAGAATTGATCGAACACATTGCCAAGCACGCTGACTTGTCCAAGGCAGCTGCCGGTCGTGCCCTCGAAGCCACCATGGGCGCAGTGCGCACGACCCTGAAAAAGGGTGGAACAGTTTCCTTGGTAGGTTTTGGTACTTTTGCCGTGGGCAAGCGTGCCGCGCGCACAGGCCGCAACCCCCGTACGGGCGCTGCGATTAAAATCAAGAAAGCCAATGTGCCAAAGTTCCGTCCAGGCAAGGGCCTGAAAGACGCCCTGAACTGACCACACATTTGAGAGGGCGCTTAGCTCAGTTGGTAGAGCGGCTCCTTTACACGGAGTAGGTCGGCGGTTCGAGACCGTCAGCGCCCACCACCTCTCAAACGAAGGCGAACCCCAGGTTCGCCTTTTTTAT
>JBIKRC010000218.1:0-4256 GCA_044349375.1 Limnohabitans sp. | reverse complement strand
GCCTGGGTAGATCGCCAACTTGACAAGATCCAGCACGCGCTGCGTGCCATGAGCACCGGTTTGGGCGACAAAGCATTTTGTTCCGGCATACACCTGAGTCTGTCCGATATTGCTGTGGTCTGCGCCATGGCCTATCTGGATTTCCGCTTCCCTCAAATCGACTGGCGCACGCCGTACCCCAATCTGCACAAGCTACACGACAAGCTGGCGCAGCGGCCCAGCTTCATCGACACCTCGCCGACTTGATGGCGCTGTGGCCCAAAGGGTGGGCCATTCAGTAGTTCAACAAATTGCGCCGCACATGGACCAAGTGTTCCGTGGCCAGGGCCTTGGCCAGCACCGGGTCGCGGGCTTTGATGGCCTGCAGCAAAGCGCGGTGTTCTGACTGGTAAGTCAACCTCCGCTCGGGCGTGAGGCTGCGTTTTTTCAGCATGCCCCACTCCCCTTGGGCTCGGGCCTGGTTCATGAGCTTGAACAATCGGGCCACAAAGGCATTGTGTGCGGCACGGGCAATGATTTCGTGAAACATGCCATCCCAGACCTCGAACTCTTCGACACTGGTCGCCGCTTCGGCGCGTGAGCAGCAGTGGTCCATTTGCTCAAAATCAGCCAGGGTGGCGTTGCCAATCACCATCTCGATGATGGCGGGCTCCAGGGCCATGCGCGCCTCCATGAGTTCGGCCGGACTGGAGTGCCAGGCGGCATCGGGCGCATTAACCGGCGTGGTCTTTTTTGAACTGACAGCGACCACTGCCTTGTCGGTGACATATGTGCCACTGCCCACGGTCTGGGCGATCAGCCCTTGGGCCTTCATATCGGCCAGCACCTTGCGCACCGTGCTGCGGCTGATCTGGTACTGCTCTCCAAACTCGCGCTCGGTCGGCAAGCGCTCACCGGCCTGCCACTGACCGCTGTGCAACTGGTCAAGCAAGGTGGCGCGAAAGAGGTAAGAGGAGTCCACGGTGTGGGAAGTTGGCAAAAAACCAAATCATACCAATTTAAACCCCGCGTTGACAGCCTTGGGCAGCCCCCGCCTGACACCGTCGTGCAAAAGGCATAACCCCCCACAAATGTCATGTGTTCGGGAAGAGCGCTCTGATGCAAGACCGACATCGCCCCGTAAAAACCCCCATGCAAACTGTCCGGTAGGGGTCTTGACCCGGCAGCCTGACTCCGTATGATGGTTTGCATTGGTTGCACTACAACCTTTTTATTGAACAAGCCCAAACTGGTCACACACCCCAGGAGAAGAATTTTGCGCATCGCCACATTTGCTCACCACGGAAAACGCCATGTCGGCCAAGTCTCGGCCGACGGTCTGCAGGTCACGCCTTTTGCCCTGAGCGAGTCACAAGCCCAACGTGGGGCGCAGCCCATCATTGAGGCCCTGGTTGCCGGCCAGCCTCTGCCTGCCCTGGCGGGTGCAGCGCTGGCCATGTCCTCGGTCAAACTTGAGTCGCCCCTGCCCGTGCCCCGCCGCAACGTGTGGTGCGTGGGGCGCAACTACCATGCGCATGCCAAAGAACTGCAGGCGTCAGTTTTCAAGGACAGCAACACCGACACCAAAGCCTGGCCCATCGTGTTCACCAAAGTGCCCGAGTGCGTGGTGGGGCCGACCGACGATGTGCATCTGCCCGGCGCCAACGTGTCCGAGCAGATCGACTACGAAGCCGAGCTGGCCGTGATCATTGGCCAAAGTGGCAAGAACATCAGCCAGGCCGACGCCATGAAGCATGTGTTTGGCTACACCGTGGTGAACGACGTGACCGCCCGCGATGTGCAGATGCGCCACCAACAATGGGACATGGGCAAGTCCTTTGACACCTTCTGCCCCATGGGCCCGTGGATCGTGACCGCCGACGAAATCGACGGCCGCAACACCCGTGTGCGCTGCTGGGTCAATGGTGAGTTGCGCCAGGATGGCCCGACCGAAAACATGATTTTCGACATCCCCACCCTGATCGAAACCATCTCGCGCGGCATCACGCTCTATCCTGGCGACATCATCGCCACGGGCACACCAGCAGGCGTGGGCATGGGCCTGAACCCGCCGCGCTACATCGCCAAGGGCGATGTGATCCGGGTCGAAATCGATGGCGTGGGCCAGATCGAAAACCGTTTCGTATAAACCCACCACACCCGGCCAGGTGCGCACCCAACCAAACCGAGGAGACCAGACATGCAAAAACGACAACTCTTGGCAGCCACGCTCTGCGCAGCATGGGCCTGCACAAGCTTGAGTGCCCTGGCCCAGGCCTACCCGACCAAACCCATCACCATGGTGGTGCCGTTCCCGCCGGGTGGCGTGGCCGACACGGTGGGGCGGCCCGTGGCTGAAGCCATGTCACGTCACCTCAAGCAAAGCATCGTGGTCGAAAACAAAGGCGGCGCAGGTGGTGGCATTGGCATGGCACAAGTGGCCAAATCCAAGGCGGACGGCTACACCGTGCTGATGTCCTTGTCTTCCTTAGTGGTCTTGCCAGAAGCCGACAAAATCCTCAAGCGTGCCCCTCTTTACGAAACGAACCAGCTCAAACCCGTAGCCCGCTTCACGGCCGACCCCACAGTGCTCGTGGTGCGCGCCGAAAGCCCCTGGAAAACCTACGCCGACTTCATCGCTTACGCCAGGACCAACCCCGGTCGCATCAGCTTCGGCTCGTCTGGCAACTACGGCACCATGCATGTGCCCATGGAGCAGCTCAAGGCCGCCACCTCGACCTTCATGCTGCACGTCCCCTACACCGGTGCAGGTCCAGCTGTTTTGTCTTTGCTTGGCGGACAAATTGAAGCGCTGTCCACTGGCCCTGCCAGTGTGAAACAACACATCGCTTCGGGCCGCTTGCGCGCCCTGGCCCACTGGGGCGATGGACGTCTGGCCAGCATGCCCGAGGTCCCCAGCTTCAAAGAGTTGGGGGTGCCGATCCAATATTCGCAATGGGCGGGCATGTTTGTGCCGGCAGACACCCCTGCCGCTGTGGTGGACGCTTTGCGACAAGCGGCCCGTTTTGCGGCACAAGATGCGCGCGCAGTGGCCGCACTGACTTCTGCTGGCACCTCGTTCATGTACCAAGATGCGCCCGAGTTCGAGCGCTTTGTGCAGGCCGACGGCAAGGAAATGAGCGCCTTGGTCAAGCGCATCGGCAAGGTCGATTGACCCCAACCGGTCAACGGCCTGCACCCGACCCAACGCTTTCCCATTCAACCCATCGGAGACACGACATGAGCCACTTGAGCATGACCCTGAAATTCACCGCCTTGACTTTGGCACTGGCCAGCGGTTTGGCGCACGCGCAAAGCTACCCCAACCGTCCCGTGAAAATCGTGGTGCCTTTTGCAGCCGGCGGCCCCGCCGACAACTACGCCCGCTTTATGGCGCAACGCTTGGGCGAAGAGCTCAAGCAAACCTTTGTGATCGACAACAAACCGGGCGCAGGCTCCATCATTGGCACCGATCTGGTGGCCAAGTCAGCGGCCGATGGCTACACGCTGCTCATGATGTCCAACACGCACACCGTCAACGAGTCCTTGATCCCTACCAAGCCGTTTGCCTTGATGCGTGACTTTGTGGGCATCGCGCCGATCAATTATTCAGCGCTCTTGCTGGTGGCTCACCCTTCTGTGCCTGTCAAAACAGTGGGTGAGCTGGTGGCGTTGGCCAAATCCAAGCCCGGCAAGATCAATTACGCCTCATCGGGCAACGGCACGCCGTACCACATGGCAGGCGAGCTGTTCAAATTCATGGCAGGCATCGACATGACCCATGTGCCCTACAAAGGCAGCTCCGGTGCACGCACCGACATCGTGGGCGGACAGGTGGACGTGATGTTCGATGCCGAGACAACCATGGCGACTTTGTCACGCGATGGCAAGGTCCGGGCGCTGGCCAGCACCGGCTTGACCCGCTCAAACAACCTGCCGGATTTGGCGACCGTCCACGAGTCCGGTGTGCCCCGGTTTGAAGCCAGCATCTGGCTGGGCCTGATGGCGCCCAAAGGCACCCCGGCCGATGTGCTGAGCAAACTCAACGCCGAAGTGCGCAAGATCGTGAACAACCCCGAAGTGAAAGCCGCCTGGGCCAAACAAGGTGCGGTGCCCATGTCGATGAGCGTGCCCGAATTTGACCAGTACTTGAACGCCGACATCGCCAAGTGGGCCAACATCGTCAAAGTCTCGGGCGCCAAGCCAGACTGAAGCGTTTCAACGGCCACTTTTGCCCCTTGATGGAAAGCACAACATGCATGTATTGAGTGGCGGCG
>JBIKRC010000217.1:0-4259 GCA_044349375.1 Limnohabitans sp. | reverse complement strand
CGGTGGTCGCCGTATTTAGCGAGTTGGATTTTTGAAAAAATTCAAGCCAACTATTTACGTTTGTTGTCCAATGCGCTCGAGAAATCCAAAGAAAGTTTGGAGATGGAATCCAAACGTCTAGAGCGTCAACGCAAGTTCACCGCCATGCTGGCGCATGAACTTAAAAACCCACTGGCCGTGAGCTACTTGGCGCTGTCAGGCATCAAAGCACGAATCAGCCAAGATGACCCGTTGCAACAACGGTCCGCGGCCATCGAGCAGTCGCTGCAAGAAATCGACGCCATCATTGACCGCTGCTCTGAAATGGATGGTTTTGAGCAAGGCCGATTGCCCATACAGATTGGAGCGTTCACGCTGAATGATTTGATGGCGGCCCTCAAAGCGTCGCATCCTGGTGATCGGATTTACATCTTGGTACAGGGCATCGCGGGTGAAGCGGTGCTGGTGTCTGACATCCATTACCTGAAGATCATTTTCAGCAACTTGCTGACCAATGCACTCAAATACTCACCAACAGACACCTTGGTCGAGCTGGCTGTGCAAGCGGTGCAGCGCGACGGGCAACCGCCCATGGTGTCGTTTTGCGTGTCCAACGAAGTGGGCGAAGCCGGTACGCCCTCGCCCGATTTGGCGTTTGAGCGCTTTTACCGGGCTGAATCTGCGCGCAACCAATCAGGCGCAGGGCTTGGCCTGTGGCTTTCCCAATCCTTGGCACACGCTTTGGGCACCGAAGTGGTGATGCAAACCCAATCAGAAAAAATCAGTTTCACTCTGGTTTTGCCCTGCACATGAAAACGCTTGCCGCCAATGCCCCCTTTGGCCAGCTGTTAGTGGTCGACGACAACCTGCGGCTGAGCGAAGAGTTGTCTCTGGTGCTCCAGGCGGCGGGCTGGTCTGTGCGCTGCGCCGACGACGGCGAGAGCCTGCGGGCTTGCATGGCGCAGCAAGCGGCCGACATTGTGGTGTTGGACTTGAACTTGCCCGGTGAAGACGGCATCAGCCTGTGCAAGTGGTTGCGCAGCACCTATCCGCTCATTGGCATTGTGATGCTGACTGCGCGCGTGATGGGCATTGAACGCACCGAAGGTTATGTGGCCGGTGCTGATATTTACCTGACCAAGCCCACGCGGGCTGAAGAGTTGCTGGCGGTGATGCACAACTTGCACAGGCGCTCGCAGTTTTGCGCTTCAACGGTTGTGCCGCTGCCAGGCCAACCTTGGACCTTGCACATCAAAGACCAGCGCTTGCTCTCGCCAAAATTGGACATGCTCAGCCTGACACCCAGTGAATGTTTGCTGCTGGAAACCTTGGCTTCGGTCAATGGCCTGTGCACCTATGAGCTGTTGACCGACAAAATGGGCCAAACCGGATTGAGCGACAAACAGGCCAAAGCGCGATTGGAAGTCATCGTCAGCCGACTGCGCAGCAAATTGGCCAAGTTCCCAGTCGATCGGCTGGAGATCAAGACCGACCATGGCACCGGCTACAGCCTGCCAAAGCCTTTGGCCATCAAAGCCCAAGAAACCAAATGGGGTCAATGACCAGCTGCGCAGTTCCACCATGCACAGCACGATGGCACCCCAGATGGTCGGTTTTCGGTCAGCGGCAAAAGTCTCCGCTTGCCCACCCGCCTGATGGTCTCGCTCCTAAACCTCAAAAACGCCTTCAACGATAGCGACGAAGACTTGATTCAGCGCTCAGATGCTCAGGTCCAGCCGGTTGTAGTCCTTCATCGTCGCGCGCACGGTCTCGTCCCAGCTGAAACGCTCGCCAGATTCGGCGTGCGGCCGATAGACGAAGGGCGTCTCCTGTGTGAAGCGCTGCCGCCGGGCGTCGATACCGTAGCCGATAGCGCGGGCCCGCTCGCGGATGCGGGCGTCGTCGAACACCGCCGGCGTCGCATGGATGCCGCCGCCCATCACGCCGAGCACCGAGCGTCGCCGGTGGAAGCCGAGGTTGAGCGTGATCCGCCAGTCGGGGCTGGTGTTGGCGAACGAGCCGTGCACCGCCTGCCGGTTGGTGATCGCCACGTCTCCGGGCTGGCAGATGATCGGTACCGCCTCGGGCAACCGGTCGGAGCCGGCCCGCGCCACCATCGCCTTGATGTCGACGCGGCGCTGGGCGTGCGACCCGGGCACCACCCACACGCCGTTGGCGGGCGTGCAGCCGTAGACCTGCGCCATGAAGTTGAAGCCGTGCGAGCCGGCGTCCCAGTCGGGGCTGTCCCAGTGGGTGATGCCGTCACGGTGCCAGGCCACCGATGCGCCCAGGCCGGGCTCCTTGATAAACAGCGCCTCGTTGAAGGGCACGAAGTCGTCGCCGTTGACCGCGGCCGCCACGGCGAGCAGGTCGGGATGCCCGTAGACCCGCAGATGTGTCTCGGAGAACTGCAGCGAGCCAAGGATCAAGTAGACGATCTCGTCGGGTGCACCAACTGCCGCCGTCGGTTCATGCATCTTCACCGGATGGCGGCCCCCGGCAAGCGCGGTGCCGCCAAACGGATCGGCCAGGGGCTTCGACCAGAACAGGGTCGGTGCGGTGTTGTCGACCGCCAGCGCGGGCCGCCCCAGGGCATCTACCGCGGCGCCGCGATGGACGGGCAACCGTCCGAGCACGTTGTCGCGCAGGTCGGCCTCGATGTCGGCCAATTCCTCCGGGCTTAGCACGCCTTCGAGCACGTAGAAGCCGCAGCGCCAGTAGGCGTCGAGGATATCGGGGTGGATTCGGCCGTCCGCGGTGCGGCGGATGGGGCCACGGTTGCCGAGCGCGAAGGCCCGGGCCTCGCCGTCGCGCAGGTAGGACTGCATCGCGGCAGCATGCGCTTCTTGCGTCTCGTCGGCCGCGCTGACCGTGTCGGCGGCAGATGACGTGGATGAAGCGGATACCGCCGTTGTTTCTTGCAGGTTGTTCGGATGTTTCATTGCCTGGTCTCCTGACGATCGCGATCGGTGTCGCGTTGCTGATACCCTGAAGCCGTCCGTAGTTCAGTCCGGCAGCGAAAATCGGTCCTAGCGCCAGCGTAACTTGGCGTCTTTGATGCGCTCGCTAATGCTGATCATAAATTTATAACAGATTCACCGGCCATGTGATTCGGCAGATGAGATAGTTACCGCCGCATCCGCCGGCGTGCGCAGCATGGCCAAAGCCGCCAATGCGGTGACACCCGCCAGGCACAGGTAGCCCAGCGCATGGCTGCCGCCCTGCTGTACCAGCGCACTGAAAAGCACCGGGCCCAGCATGCCACCGAAGAAGATGAAAAACTGCGTACCACCGCTGCTGGCCACCAGGTCTTTGCGCGGAACGGTGCGCAGCAACTGCGCGAAGAAGACACCATTCCAGCCCATGGTCGTGGCACCGCAGGCGATCACGACCAAGGTGATCACGGCGAAACTGGCGTCGCGTGGCAGGAGCCCCAATGCCAGGCAATTGAGCGCCGTGCACAAACCGACGACGGCGAGCAGCACGCGCGGGCTCACCCAGCGATCGGCCACATGGCCCAGGGTGATGCGTGCCACCACACACGCCACCTGCGACGCCGCCAATAGCCCAGCGGCCAGCACCAACGAGAGTCCCAGCTCCAGATAGAGACGGGCCACCACGAAGGTGAGAAAGCCTTGTTGCGCCAACGCATAAACACAAGTCACCAGGCTCAGTGCCCGTAGCGGCGGGTGGCGCAACACGGCGAGGAGATTGCTCAGTCCGCCCGGACCGTCGGGTGCCTCGGTGCGTGTGCGATCTGCGCCGTCAAGCCGGCTGACGGCCGGCCCCAAGGCCAGCGCCAGCAGCAGGCAGGCGAAGGCCAAGGCCCAAGCGGCGCCTCGCCAGCCCACAAGGCCCAGGCCCAAGGGCATCAGCAGCCCCGCCAAGCCCACCCCGATCGGAACGCCAGTTTGCTTGAGCGAAAAGAACAGGCCGGGCGCGCCGGGCGGTGCATGGCGCCCGAGAATGTCGGCGGCCGCCGGGTTCACCGTGCCATAGCCCAGACCGATCAGGCCAGCCGCCAACCCAAACAAAATCAGGGGCTGGCCGATGGCGCCCAGCATCGTGCCGGCGGCAATCACCACCAGCACGCCCTGCGTCACTCGACCCGCGCCAAAGCGCGCCACCAACGGGCCGCTGGAGAGGCCGGCGACCATCGCGACGGCATACACGCCCCCGACGAAAAAGCCCACCTGCTCTGGGGCCAGCCCCAGCGCGGGTGCCACCGCCGGAGCCAGAATGGGGGCGACACTCATCACGAAGCTGGCCATGACCTGCGC
>JBIKRC010000317.1:0-3140 GCA_044349375.1 Limnohabitans sp. | reverse complement strand
AGGACACCGGCGGCACGCGGCTGACGGTGGAAAAAGGCATTGCCTTGATCGAAGAGATGCTGCCCCGCGCCAACGCCACCCAACGCGAGCCTTGCAGTGCCGAACACATCACCGTGGGCCTGCAATGTGGCGGCTCCGACGGTTATTCGGGCATCAGCGCCAACCCGGCTTTAGGGGCGGCGGTGGACTTGCTGGTGCAGCACGGCGGCACCGCGATCCTGAGCGAAACCCCTGAGATTTATGGCGCCGAGCATTTGCTGACGCGCCGCGCCGTCAAACCCGAAGTGGCGCACAAACTGATCGAGCGCATCAAATGGTGGGAAAACTACACCGCCATCAACGGCGGCGAGATGAACAACAACCCCTCGCCCGGCAACAAGGCGGGTGGCCTGACCACCATCCTGGAGAAATCTTTGGGCGCGGTGGCCAAAGGCGGCACCAGCAACCTGCAGGCGGTGTACGAATACGCCGAGCCTGTTACCGCCAAAGGCTTTGTTTACATGGACACACCGGGCTACGACCCGGTGAGCGCCACGGGCCAAGTGGCGGGTGGTGCCAACCTGATTTGCTTTACCACCGGACGCGGCAGCGCTTATGGATGCGCGCCTTCACCCAGCCTGAAGTTCTCGACCAACACGGCGCTCTGGAAAAAGCAGGAAGAAGACATGGACCTGAACTGCGGCGAGATCGTGGACGGCGGCGTGAGCATTGCCGAGATGGGTCAACGCATTTTCGAGATGATCCTGGCCGCTGCCTCGGGCGAACCGACCAAGAGCGAGCGCCATGGCTACGGCCAAAACGAATTCGTGCCGTGGCAAGTCGGCGCGGTGATGTGACCCTTTGCGACTTCTCAACTCTGAAAAATTTCACATGAGCCAACTCATCCAAGCCACCGATCTGCGCCAGCACATCACCCGCATCATCGCCATGACTGGCAGCACGCCTGCCGAGGCCGCACAAGTGGCCGACAATTTGGTCATGGCCAACCTGAGCGGGCACGACTCGCACGGCGTGGGCATGGTGCCGCGCTATGTGGACGCGGTACTCGAAGGGGGACTGTCCCCGAACACGGGCGTGAAAGTGCTGCTCGACACCGGACCGCTGCTGAACCTGGACGGTCAGCGCGGCTACGGCCAAATCACCGGCGTTCAAGCCATGCAGATGGGCATTGAGCGCGCCAAGCAACACGGCGTGTGCACCGTGGCCTTGAGCCGCTCGCACCACCTGGGCCGCATTGGTCACTTTGCCGAAATGGCCGTGGCGCAAGGCTTGGTCTCCATGCATTTTGTGAATGTGCTCTCGCGCCCTGTGGTCGCGCCTTTTGGCGGTGCCGACGGCCGCTTTGGCACCAACCCCTGCTGCATCGGCGTGCCCATGGGCAGCCGTGCGCCCTTTGTGCTGGACTTTGCCACCAGCCGCGTGGCGCAAGGCAAGATGCGCGTGGCGCACAACAAGGGCGAGCAAGTGCCGTCCGGCTATTTGATTGACGAACACGGCCACCCCACCACCAACCCCGGCGTGGTGGTCGTGCCGCAGTCCAACGGCCTGTTCGGTGCACTCATGACCTTTGGCGACCACAAGGGTTTTGGCATGGCCATGGCCTGCGAGCTGTTGGGCGGCGCGCTGACCGGTGGTGGCACTTGGCACCGCGAAGCCGACCACCAACGGGCGGTGCTCAACGGCATGCTGACGATGCTGATCGACCCGGTGCGCTTGGGCACACAAGCCATGTTCGAGCAAGAAGCCCTGGCCTTTGACGACTGGCTGCGCCAAAGCCCCGACGCCCCAGGCAGCGACGGCGTGCGCATGGCGGGCGAACCCGAGCGCGCCGCCCGCGCCGACCGCGTGCAAAACGGCATCTGGATCGATGACGCCACCTGGGCTGAGATCGAAGCGTCTGAGAAAAAACTCCAACAACGTTGAGCGCCTGCGGGCTGAAGGCCCTGCGTTCAAGGTCTTTAACCCATCACGCCATGAACCTGTCTGCCGCCACACTCCGCACTCTGCCCGCGTCCGTGCACATCCCTGCATATGAGCGCACGTCCCACGCTCCTGGCGTGGTGCACCTGGGATTGGGCGCTTTTCACAGGGCGCACCAGGCCATGGTGTTTGACCAACTGCTGAGCACAGGCGACACACGCTGGGGCATACACGGGGTGGGCATGACGCGGCCCGATTTGGTGAACCAACTCCAAGCGCAAGACGGCCTGTACGCTGTGCGCGTGGCCGATGGTCAGGGTGTGAAGTGGCAAGTGCCCGGCGCACTGTGGCGCACCAGCGTGGCCACCACCGAGCGCGATGCCGTGGTGCAAGCCATCGCCGCACCCAGCACCCGCTGGGTCACACTCACCGTGACAGAAAAAGGCTACACCCCGGCGCTGGGCCAGCTGTTGCTCGACGGTTTGCGCCTGCGCCATCAAGCAGGCTTGCCCGGCATCACCATCGCTTCTTGCGACAACCTGCAAGGCAACGGGCACAAGCTACAGGCCCTGGTCAAAGCGGCTGCAAGCGCACAAGACGCCGAGGTGCTGAGTTGGCTCGACGCGCACTGCGCCTTTCCGTGCAGCATGGTCGACCGCATCGTGCCCGCTGCCACACCTGAAGTGCTGGCCGCAGCGCAAGAGGCGCTGGGCGTTAAAGACCTCTGCGCTTTGAGCACTGAAGGCTTTTGGGAATGGGTGATCGAAGACCGCTTTGCAGACCCGGCAGATGCTGCCCTGCTGCAAAGCGCCGGTGTGCGCGTGACCAGCGATGTGCACAGCTACGAAGAGGCCAAGCTGCGCATGCTCAACGGCAGCCACACGGCCATGGCGCTGATGGGCGCGGTCACGGGCAGGCCTTTCATTGCCAGCTGCATTGGCGCGCCACACATCCGAGAATTTGTGTTCCGCTTGATGGGCCAAGAAGTCGCGCCACACCTGAGCCGCAGCGACTGGGCTGATTACCGAACTGCCTTGATCGCACGCTTTGGCAACCCGTATCTGAAACACAGCGTGCACCAAATCGCCACCGACAGCTCGCAAAAAATCCCGCAGCGCTGGCCTCCTTCGGTGCTGGGCCAGATCGGGCAAGGCGCTGCGTTTGAACACCACGCGCTGGCCGCAGCCGTGTTTGTGCGCTACACGCTGGGTGTGGACGAG
>JBIKRC010000011.1:0-15657 GCA_044349375.1 Limnohabitans sp. | reverse complement strand
AATAATCCCCTGACGGGTATCCCCACCAAATTCCACGGGCCCATGTATTTTTTTGCAATCTCCAAGCCCGTGACAAAAACGCCCAAACGAGCAGCCACCAGTCGCATGGCTGCCTCATGCGTGGAGGCTTCGGCGATGAACCTGGCTTTGGGTGTCTGGATGGTCCCTGTGCGGCTGAGATAGGCTTCACCTTGTCTTGTGTTTCGCATGCCAATGACCGGATGCGCCAAGATTTGTGCATAAGTCACCTTGGAATCTTGGGCCAGTGAATGGCCAAGCGGCACGACACAGCAAAATTGGTCGGAATAATACGGTTCGGTTTGAAGCACTGCGGCTTCCACGTTGTCCCAATAAATACCGATCGAATGTCGTCCATCCCGCACTGATTGCACCACTTCTGAAGAAGTCATTTCTTGGATGATCACTGAAAGTCCCTTTGAGTCGGGCAACTGCAAGAACCGCCCCAGGTCTTCCGTCAGTAGGCCGGCCACTGCGGAAGATGTGGTGGCAATCGAGACGCGCCCACCACCATTGGTTTTGTACAAAGCCAAGGTCTCTGACAAACGTCCGGCATCCCTGACAAGTTCGCGGCACAAGTCACAAAACTGAAGTCCCTCAGGCGTCGGTTCCACGCCGTTGCGGATTCGTTTGAGAAGCGGTCTGCCAGCCTCTGCCTCCAATTTTTGAATGCGCCGTGTGATGGCTGACGAATCCATCATGACCTTCTTTGCAACAGTTGCAATGCTTTTAGAATCGCAAACCGATATAAAGAGTCTTAAAGTAGTTATATCAAGATCATCCATGATATTTTATTGTTTATTAAAGTAATGATTTTTTTGTCTCTCACTGTAGAAGACAGATTAATTTTGCTGATTTTCGGTGACTTGCATTTTCAACATTTTGAGTGTGTCGGTAATGCAGTTGCCAAGTGTATATCTACTTTTAAGATGATTTTTTTTTGACAAATTGACCCATTTAAATGTCATTAATAACAATCAAATTAAATAGTAAATTATAAAGTATTCAACATGATTCGACTGTTTGTCACTGTGCTGTTTGCTTGCTTACCCAAGCGCATGCACAAGTTGTCTCGCCTGTTCAATCGGGGTTGGGTCAACTTTTATCAATCGCCGCCCAATCGCATCCATCCGTGAAAGCGCAGCAATCGTTGGTCTCTGCCGCTCAAGTGGGGGTGAGCAATGCACGCTGGCAATTCTTTCCAACCCCCTCGATTTCCATCCAAAACGCAGCCACCAGTGCCCAAGACCCGTCCTACGCGGGAGATTCGCGTGTCACCGTTTTGGCCTTAACGCAGCCCCTTTGGACTGGCGGTCGCATCGAAGCCGGCGTGGACAAAGCGCAAGCCAGCGCATGGGCTGCCAATGCCAGTCTGAGCGAAACTCAACAACAACTGGCCATCCGTGTGGTGCAGTCTTATGGCGACTGGATCAGTGCTTACCGCAAGCGCATGGCTTATCAGGTGGGGCAAACCCAGCACATCCGCCTCAAAGACCAGGTGGCTCGCCGCATCCAAGAAGGTCAGGCCGCTGCCAGCGATCTGTCTTTGGCTCAAAGCCGTCTGGCCAGTCTGAATGCCGATATCGCTATGGCCGCCACACAGGAAGAAGTCAGTTTGGCAAGGCTGTCCCAGCTTCTGGGCAAGCCGGTGACGACCCAAGCCCTGACCGATTTTCTGGCCGAGCCCTTGCCCATCACCGTCCATGTCAACGACTTGCTCACCCAGGCGCAAAGCTATTCACCTACGCTTGCACGGGCGCGCAGCAGCGCGCAAGCCCAGTTGGCCACCATTCAGGAAGCCAAAAGCGCGACCTTGCCCGAAATTTCATTGCGTTTAGAGCACCAACGCGGCAATTTCAATTACACCGGTAGCGCCCAGCAAAGCCGCGCTTTCATCAATGTCTCAAGTCGCCTGGGCGCGGGCTTGTCCAGCTTTGCCCTTGTCAACGAAGCCGTGCAGCGGCACGCTGCTGCCTTGGCCGAGATCGAATCGCAGCAACGCAGCCTGGCCGAGCAAGTCATGACCGACCATGCCCTGTTGGTCACTTCGCAAAGCCGCCGTCAAGCCCTGCAAACCTCGTCAGAGCTGGCAGAGCAAGTGCTGGCCTCGTGGGACCGCCAATACCTGTCGGGCCGCAAAAGCTGGCAAGACCTCATGAACTCTGCACGCGAACAGGTTCAAGTGCAGGCCCAGATCGCCGACCTCGAAGGCGCTCAACTCGTCGCTTCGTGGCGCTTGGCGCTGATTTCAGGTCAGCTCCAAGTTTCCACGGGCCACCTCCAAGTGCCCAGCGCTGAACAGAAATAAAACACATGACTTCAGCCATCACTTCTTCCCCGCAACAGCCGCGGCTGCTCGCGGCTTTGTTGCGTCTGGCCGAGCTGCAACGTGAACCGATCGATCGTCTGGCTCTGGAAGAGGCTGTGCAACATGTGCAAATTGCTGGCGACAAACAACCCCCCGCGCAGCAAGTCACCCGCCTGACACGCCATCTCGGCCTGAAGAGCGCGCAATGGCTCAAGTCCGCTGATCCCTCCCAAGTCCCCGCCTTGGTGCATGACCCGATGGATGGCTGGGGCGTGTTGGTTGGCCAAAACGCCCAGCAGCAGTGGGTGGTCTTGCGCTGGGACGAAGTGCAACGCACCTGGTCTGAAGGCCTGCACGACGACCCCAAGCCCCTGAAGATGGCCAAGTTGCGTTTGTCTGCGCCCTTTGAACTGGGCAAAAGCCCCGTCTTTGCCCTCATACGCACCGAGATTGGTGCACAAAAGGGTCGCCTCATCGAAGCCGCTGCTGGTGGATTGATCATTGGCATCTTGGGGCTGATCACCTCGTTTTATTCGATGCAGATCTATGACCGCGTCATCCCCACTGGCGCCATGCAAACCTTGCTGGTGCTCAGTCTGGGCGCATTGATCGCCATTGGCTTGGACTGGATGGCCCGCAGCGCCCGCACGCAGCTGTACGAGAAGATCATCGACGAGGTGGACAAGCGCATGGCCCGCACGGTCTATTTGCGGTTGCTGGCCGTGCGGCTGGACCAGCTGCCCCGCAGTGTGGGCAGCTTGGCCTCGCAAATGCGCGGCTACGAGAGCGTGCGCAGCTTCCTCACCCAAGTCACCACCAGTGTGCTGGTGGACTTGCCTTTTGCCATCCTGTTTTTGATCATCATGGGGCTCATGAGTGGGCCCTTGGTCATCGTGCCCTTGGTGTTCTTTGTGGCGGCGCTCGCGCTGGGCTTGGCCACCCGCCCTCGCATGGAAGAGCTTGCCAAGCAAGGCGCCAAAGCCGGCAACTTCAAAACCGGTTTGTTGGTCGAGACTGTGGAGGGCGCTGAAACCCTCAAATCAGGACAGGGCGGTTGGCGCATGCTGGGGCGCTGGCTGCACAACGTGGACGAAGCGCGCGACGCCGAGCTGCAATCGCGCAACCTGAGCGAGCACTTCCAGCACCTGATTTACAGCTTCCAGCAAATGAGCTACGTGCTCTTGGTGGCGTTTGGTGCCTACTTGGTCACCAAAGGCGAGCTGACCCAAGGCGGCTTGATCGCCTGCGCCATTTTGTCGGGCCGCGTGCTCAGCCCAGTTGCGGCTGTGGCGGCACAAGCGCTGCAGTGGTCCTACGCCAAAGCCGCCCTTGAAGGCTTGGATGCGCTGTGGCGTTTGGAAAACGACCACCACGACCACGAACCGGTCGTGCTCGACAAAGTGAACGGCCATTACCAGTTCGACAAAGTCACCGCCCGATACGCCGCCAGCCCCGCCTTGGTCATCCCCCAGCTCAGCATCCAAGCGGGTGAGCGCATCGGCATCATTGGCCCCGTGGGTGCTGGCAAAACCACTTTGCTGCGCTTGCTCTCGGGCATGTACAAGCCGCAAGAAGGGCGCATCTTCCTCGACGGCGTGGACTTGAGCCACATCGCCAAAGCCCCGCTGTCCGAGCGCATCGGCTACTTGCAACAAGAAGGGCGCCTGTTCGCGGGCACCTTGCGCGAGAACCTGCTGCTGGGATTGACCGACCCCGGTGACCCTGTCATCTTGGCTACGGCCCAGCGTACCGGCCTCATGCAGGCCGTCATCACGCCGCACCCGCGTGGCTTGCAGCAAGAAATCTTTGAGGGCGGCACGGGTCTCTCGGGTGGCCAACGCCAGTTGGTCAACCTCACCCGCGTGGTGCTGCGCGAGCCTGCCATTTGGTTGCTCGACGAGCCCACTTCGTCTGTGGACGGCAACAGCGAGCTGCAAATCAAGCAGCTCATCTACCAAACCCTGCAACCCCAGCACACCTTGGTGCTGGTCACCCACAAGCCCGACATGCTGCAACTGGTAGACCGCATCTTGGTCGTCGCCAACCACCAGGTGGTCATGGACGGCCCCAAAGCGCAAGTGTTGGCGCGTCTGAATGCCAACGGAGCTGCAGCATGACCGTGTACCGTCCCTCCCGAATGCTCAGCATCGTCATCTTGAGCGTGGTGCTTTTCATCGCTTGGTCCAGCTGGTTTGAGATTGACCAAACCGTGCGCGCCCAGGGCCAGCTCATTCCCGGCGGGCGCACCCAAGTCATTCAAGTGGTCGACGGCGGTGTACTTTCCGAGATTCGTGTGCAAGAGGGCGACAGCATCAAAGCGGGTCAAGTGCTGGCGGTGCTGGAGCCCGACCGCGCCCGCGCAGCCTTTGACGAAGCGCAGGCCAAACACACCGCCTTGCGCGTGGTGCTGCACCGCGCCCAAGCCGAAGCCAGTGGCACAGCGCCCGTGTTTGGCCGCGAGTTTGCCGCCTACCCCGAGCTGGTGGCTGCACAGAACAAACTTTACATTCAGCGAAAACAAAGCCTGGACGACGCCCTCGCCATGCAGCAAGAGGCCATGGGCCTGGCCAAAGAAGAGCTGGAGATGAACGAGCGCTTGTTTGCAGGTGGCGACATCAGCCGTGTCGAGGTCTTGCGTTCTCGCCGCCAAGTCAGCGACATCCAGTCACGCATCTTCGACATCCGCAACAAGTACTTGCAAGACGCCCGCACCGAAGCGGCACGTCAAGAAGAAGAAATCTCCAGCCAGCGCTACCGCCAAGAAGACCGCCGTTATGCCCTGGCCCAAACCAAGCTGACGGCCCCCGTGGACGGCGTGGTGAAGTACTTGCGCGTGACCACCGTGGGCGGCGTGTTGCGTGCGGGAGACGAGCTCATGCAAATCTCTCCGACCGACGGTGAGTCTTTGCTCGAACTCAAAGTCAATCCGGCCGACATCGGCCAACTGCAAACGGGCATGCGCGCCAACATCCGCTTGGATGCGTACGACTACGCCATCTACGGCACGCTCACCGGTGAGCTGGTGTACCTCAGCTCGGACACGCTGCAAGAGCAAGGCCCCAATGGGCAGCCCCAAACCTACTACCGAGCGCGTGTTCGACTGCTGCCCAACGCGGTGGCTGCCAACCCGAAGCTCCAACCCATTGTTTTAAAGCCGGGTCTCACCGCCACGGTGGACATCCTGACTGGCCAACGCTCGGTCATGCGCTACCTCATCAAGCCCATTGCACGTGGCTTGAGCGGTGCGCTCAACGAACGCTAAGCCCGCGCACTTCAAAAGTACGCACACCGCGACACACCTCATTCAACGAATCCCAACCGAACCTTCTTCGGAGCTCACCATGGCAACAGCAGCTAACAACCCATCGCTCATTCTCAACATCAGCGGTACCCCAAGCGTGGCCCTCAAGCGCGGAGAAAAAACCAGTGTGATGGCCAAAACCGGTCAGCGTTACCGTGTGGTCAAAGAAGGTGAAGAGGAAGCCGCCAAAGATGTGGCGGCCAGCCAAAAAGGCCAAGACTTGGTGCTCACCTACGCCGATGGCACACAAGTGGTACTGGTCAATTTCTACCAAGCCTGCAAGGCCGAGCAATGCGCCGTTGAGATGCCCGGCGTCAAGGGGACCGGGGCCAGCGGCGGTTATGTGATCACGGGCGACAGTCCCGTGGGCGCCAGCCAGACCGATGGCGGCAAGCTGGTGTATGCCTTTGGCGAAACATCCTCCATGGTCGCCCTGACCCAAGGCGCTCAAGCCACGCACGGCTTGACCGAGCCACACAGCCAAAGCACACACATTCCGGTCAGCGAGGGCACCAACTACCTGCTGCCCTTGGGCTTGGCCGTGGGCGCTCTGGCCGCAGGCGGTGGCTCATCACAGGGCGGCACCGCTGTGCCTTCCCCAACACCAACACCAACACCAACGCCACCGCCACCGCCAACCAGCACAGACAAACTCATCATCATCAATGGCAGCGTGGTGGCTGGGCCCGTGATTGCTGGCAACGGCCTCAAAGTCGTTGCCTACAAAGCCAATGGCACCGCCCTGGCTGGGGGCAGCGGCGACCTGAATGCCGACGGCACCTTCACGCTCACCCTGACCGAGGCCTATACCGGCCCGGTGTTGCTGTATGTGTACGACACCAGCACCGGTCCTGACTATTTTGACGAAGCCACCGGCGCAGCCAAAGACCTGGGCACCGACCTGCGCGCCGTCACCCATCTGCCAGCGGCGGGCACCTACACCGTCAACATCAACATCCTGACCGAACTGGCTGTGCGCAAGCTGGGCCTGAGCGGCGGTGACGGGGGCGCTGCCAGCGTCAACTTGGGCAACACCACCGCTGAGCAAATCAACAATGTCAACCAACAAGTGGCCAGCGCCGTGGCCCTGACCCAAGACCTGGTCATGGGTTCGCCTGCTGTCGCCGTCATCACCACTGTCGGGGCAGTCAACAGCGCCGCCAACCACTACGGCCGCATGTTGGCCGCCATCTCAGGCGCAGAAGTCTCGGCCAGTTCCGATGAGGTCTTGAACATCTTGCTCTCGAGCCTGAGCGCCACCGGTTTGTCGGCGGCAGGCGTCGAGCTGCTGGTGGCAGGTGCCCAGCGCGTGTCCAACGTCGACGCCACATTGACCACAGCGGTCCTTGACCTGACCTACAAACCGACAGCCGCCATCGGGATTGCCCAAGTGGCGAGCGACAACTTTGTCACCGCCTCAGAAAAGGCTGCTGGTGTGAACGTGACAGGCACCGCCACGGCCAACGCTCTGGTGACCATCACCTGGGGTGCCAGCACCCAAACCACCATGGCTAATGCGCAGGGCCAATGGGCCACCACCTTTGCCGCGTCCCAAATCCCTGGCGACGGCGCCAGCAGCATCACCGCCACACAAGGCACAGGCGCCAGCCAGCAATTGGCGCTGCGCGGCGTGTTCGTTGTCACTGCGCTGCCCAGCACACTGAGGTTGCAACTCGCCACTGACAGCGGCGTCAGTGCCAGCGACGGCATCACCAAAGATGGCACTGTGGCCGTGAGTCAAGTATCTGCCAATGCCGCCTGGCAATACAGCACCGACGGCGGCAGCACTTGGCAATCGGGCAGTGGTAACAGCTTCACGTTGGGGGCCGGGCTCTACGCGCCGGCCTCTGTGACCGTGCGTCAAACCGACGCGGCAGGCAACACCAGCGCGGTCAGCGCCATCGCATCGGCGCTCACCGTGGACACCACCGCACCCACAGGCCCCAACTTGAGCCTGAACAACAACCAAGCCGCGGTGAACGTCTCGGGCATAGAAGCAGGTGCCAGCTGGCAATACAGCACCGACGGTGGCAACAACTGGACTGTTGGCACATCGCCAAGCACCGGCAACAGCAGCAGCTTCACGTTGCCGACGGGCACTTACGCCACGGGCACGGTCAAAGTGCGTCAGACCGACGCAGCAGGCAACACCAGCGCAGCCAGTGCCAGCACAGCGTCCATCACCATTGCACCGCCCAACAATGGCGCCGGCTCCGGCAGCGGTACAGCCCCCGACACCACGTCACCCACCGTCACGATCAGCAGCAGTGCCACCAGCTTGGCAGCCAACGCCACGGCGACACTCACGTTCACGCTGAGTGAAGCCATCGCCGATTTCGGTGTCAACAGCGTTACCGTTTCAGGCGGCGCACTCAGCAACTTCAGTGGTAGCGGCACCAGCTACACCGCCACTTTCACGCCCGAAGCAGGCTTGAGTGGCGCAGCCACCGTCAATGTGGCCGCCAGTGCTCTGACGGATGCAGCGGGCAACAGCAACAGCGCCGCCAGCAACACGGTCTCCATCACCGTGGACACGCAGGCCCCTGCCGTGGCCAGCATCACCGCCAGTCGTTCGTCATTGCTGGTTGACCAAACTGCCCACCTTAGCATCACGCTGAGCGAAGCATCCACCACTTTTGCACTGGCAGATTTGCAAGCCGTGGGCGGCACACTGAGCAACTTAGCCGGTTCGGGCATCAGCTACACCGCCACCTTCACGCCCGATGACAACCGCACCGATGCCGGCAGCGTGTCGGTCATACCACGCAGCTTCAGCGACGCCGCCGGCAACTTCAGCCAACGCTCGGACAGCGATGGCGTGGTCATGGCCATTCAAACCCTGCGCCCCACCGCGACACTCACCGCACGCCAAACCAAATTGGGCATGGGCGACGTGACCACCATCGACATCACCCTGAGTGAAAAGTCGACCGACTTCGTTGTGGGTGACCTCACCGCCAGCCATGGCACGCTCAGCGAATTCAGGCCCTTGGGCGACGGCATTCGTTACAGCGTGGTGTTCACGCCGGAAGCCTCTTTCACAGGCAGCGGCAGCGTCACGCTGGCAGATGGCCGCTTCACCAACGCAGCAGGCAACAGCAACAAAGGCGTTGGTCAAGCCGCCAGCACCGACAGCTTGGCCATCGACACCACACCGCCCACGGTCAATATCACCAGTGACGTGTCGGCCTTGGCCATTGGACAAAGTGCCAAGATCACTTTCACGTTCAACAAAGACCCGGGCGACAGCTTTGATGCCAAAGACATCACCGTCAACGGCGGCACGCTGACCAACCTGGTCAACAACACCGGCACCATTTGGACGGCACGGTTTACGCCCACCGATGGTGGCACCGGTCAAGCCAGCATCACAGTGGCCTCTGGGCGCTACACCGATACCGCAGGCAACAAAGGCACTGCAGGCACCACGCCCGTCCTCACCATCGACACCCAAGGCCCCGTGGCCGACAGTTTGCTGCCCGGCAACGCCAGCACAGTGCTGCCTGGTCAAGCGCTGGTGCTGACCTTCAGCGAGGTGGTCCGCAAAGGCTCAGGTAACCTTGTGCTGGTCAATGACACCGCAAACACCCGCAGCACGCTGGCCGTGACCGACTCGTCGGTGGTGCTGTCTAACGACGGTAAAACACTGACCATCACGCCCACCACAGCGCTGGTGGCTGGAAGCCAATACCATGTAGAGGCCGACCCCGCCAGCTTGCTCGATGCTGCTGGCAATGCTTGGGCGGGCATTGCCGCCAGCAGCACTTGGGCAGGCAGCGGCTGGCGCTTCACCGCCGCCACGCCCAGCGTGAGCCTGAACCGCATGACGGACGACAACCGGGTCAACCGTGCGGAAAACACCGCTGGTGTGCTCATCAGCGGCACCATCGAATCCAACACGGCAGGCATGGTGGCGGATTTTGTTGCGGGCGACTTTGCCATCACGCTCACCCCACAAGGCGGCGGTAACACCATCACCGCAGCCGCCAGCAGCTACAACACCAACACCGGCGCTTGGAGTTTGACCTTGCCCAGCAACGCTTTGGTTGACGGCAAAACCTACGACGTCAGTGTTGTTGTCACAGGCACCACCGGTACGGCTTCAGGCGCTACCGCAAATACCACCGGTAAAATACTGGTCGACCTCAGCGCCGCAGCGCCCACCCTGACCTTGCTGAACGACACCGGCAGCAACAACAGCGACGGCAAAACCAGCGATGCCACCATCAGCGTGGCACTAGAGCCCAAAGCTTCTTGGGAGTACAGCACCGACAGCGGCAGCACTTGGCTGGCCGGTAGCGGAAACCAGTTCAGCGGTGCCAGCACCGAGGGTGCCCACACCGTGCTGGTGCGTCAGACCGACGCAGCGGGCAATGTGTCCAGCAATGGTTCACTCAGCTTCAACCTTGACGCCACAGCAGACAAGCCCGTCATCAACGCCATAGCCACCAATGACATCATCAACGCCAGCGAAGTAGGCAGCGCCATCACCGGCACGGCCGAAGCCGGTGCCAGCGTGACTTTGTCATTGGGTTCAGGCCATGGCCAGGGCTCCAGAAAGTTCATCAGCCTTGGGCAATCCCGTCACGTCACGGTCACCGCTGACAGCCATGGCGATTGGAGCTACACCTTGACAGCTGCCGACTTGGCCGCATTGGGTAACGGACAAACCCAAGTCGTGGCCAGGCAAACAGACGTTTCAGGGAACTCATCCTTCTCCACGCTGCGCAACATCACCGTGGACACCTTGGCGCCCACCGTCAGCATCGAATCATCACAAACGCAACTGAACGCGGCCACCCCCATCAGCGTCCTCGCATTCACCCTGAGCGAAAACAGCACCGACTTCACAGCCAGCAGCGTCACCGTCATGGGCGGCACGCTCAGCAACTTTGCAGGCAGTGGCACGCAATACTCAGCCACCTTCACCCCCACCAATGCGGCCACAACAGCGGGCAGCGTCAAGGTCGCCGCGGGGGCCTTCCGCGACGCAGCGGGCAACACCAACGCCGAAGCCAGCAACCTCATTGAACTCAGTGTGGACACCGTGGTGCCCAACGTGGCTGTGACCAGCAGCGCCAGCACCTTGCTGGCGGGCGAGACCGCCACGCTTACCTTCACCCTGAGCGAGGCCAGCGACAGTTTTGGCGCAGACCGCCTCATCGTGGTTGGTGGTACCTTGGGCCCACTCAGCGCCAACGCCACGCGCACCGCCTACACCGGCGTGTTCACGCCCAAACCATATTTTTCGGGGTCAGGCAGCGTCAGTGTCGCCAACAATGCCTTCTTTGACCGAGGCGGCAACGCCAACGCCGACGGTACCGACCCCAACAACAGCGTGGACCTGACCATCCAGGGGGAACCTGTCGCACTCAACATCCGAAGCGACAAGATGGGCCTCAAAGCGGGCGAGACCGCCACCATCAGCTTCACTTTCACTGCAGCCCCCACAGGCTTTGCAGCCGATGACATCACCGTGGCCGGCGGCACATTGGGCGCGCTCACCACCGTGGACAGCACCCACTACACCTCCACCTTCACCCCCACAGCCAGTGCCGCCAGCGGAAAAGCCAGCATCAGTGTGGCCAAGGGCAGCTACACCGGTGGCGGGGGCAATTTGGGCGTGGGCGGCAGTGTGGCAGGCATCACCCTGGACACCCTGGCACCGACCCTCAAAACGCTGAACCCCGAAGACAACGGCTTTTTGGCCGCAGGCAACGCCTTGGTGGCCACCTTCACCGAGGTGGTCAGCGCAGGCACGGGCAGCATTCGCTTGGTGGACGACACCAACACCACCACGGTCACCTACGACATCACCGACAGCGCCATCGCGATCGACGGTGACACACTTACCCTGACACCCAGCACCACCCTGGTGGCTGGCCACAACTACCACTTGAGCATCGACAACACCGCCTTGGTGGATGCGGCGGGCAACGCCTATGTGGGCATCGCCAACGCCACCAGCTGGAACTTTGGCGCCACCAACCTGTCCACCACGCTCAACCCGGTCACGGGAGATGGCCGCATCAATGACGACGAAAAAACAGCGGGTCCGATTGTTCTGAGCGGCAAGGTGTCTTCGCTCAACCCAGCTGTCCTGTCGGCACTGACCGCCAGCGACATCGTGGTCAGGGTCACCGTGCCACGAGATGGTGGCTGGAATGACAACACCGACAAAATTCTGACCTGTACCGGCGTCACTTACGACAGCGCCACCGGAGAGTGGACCGCCACATTGCCCATCAGCTGGGTCTACGATGGGTTTTTATCGGACACCACCACCACCACCCTCATCAACGGTGACACCGACACCATCCGCGTCACCATCACCGGCCGCAGCGGCACCGCTGCTGCAGGCCTGACCGCCACACTCACCGACACCATGACGGTTGACCTGAGCGACCCTGCCACACCCACCCTGACCCTGGCAGGCGACACCGGCAGCAGCAACAGCGACGGCATCACCCGCAACGGTTTGATCAACGTTGGCGCTTTGGAGGTGGGCGGCAGCTGGCAATACAGCTTGGACAACGGCAGCAGCTGGCAGGCGGACACCGGCAGCAGCTTTGTCATCCCCAAAGACGGTTCGGCCAATGTGCAAGTCATGCAAACCGACGCTGCTGGTAATGCTTCAGTCGCACGCAGCTTGGCCGTCACGCTAGACACCCAAGCAGACGCACCGGTGGTCAACGCCGTTGCCACCGACAACCGCATCAACGCCAGCGAAACCACCAGCGCCATCACCGGCACGGCCGATGCCAATGCCAGCGTGAGTCTGGTGATGGGCGCCAACACCCGCACCGTCACCGCCAACAGCAGCGGCGTGTGGAGCTACACCTTGGTCGCAGGCGACATCACCGCCATGGGGCAGGGTAACGAAGTCATCCAAGTCACCCAGGCCGACAAGGCAGGCAACACCAGTGCAGCCACCAAGGCGGTGATTGAGGTCGACACCGTGCTGCCCACCGTCACGTTGGCCAACACCGGCAGCGCCAGCTTGTTGGCCGGACAAAGTACCACCTTTACCGCCACCTTGAGCGAACTCTCGGCCAGCTTCTCAGCAGACAGCTTGACCTTGAGCGGCGGCACCGTGACCCAATTCAAAGCAGATGCCACGGGCTTGGTCTACACCGGCACGTTCACGCCCGACAGCAACAGCACCAAAGCAGGCAGTATCGTTGTTGCAGCGAGTGCAGTGAGCGATGAGGCTGGCAACACCAACAGCGCCGCCAGCAACACGCTGGCTCTGACCGTGAACACCGTGCGCCCCACCGTGGCCATCACCAGCAGCGTGGCCGCAAGCACCACCCTGCACGCAGGCGACACCGCCAACGTCACTTTCACCCTTAGCGCAGTATCCAGCGACTTCACCGCCGCCGATGTGACCACCGTAGGTGGCACGCTCAGCAACTTTGCAGGCAGCGGCACGGTGTACACCGCCACCTTCACCCCCGACGCCAACAGCCGGGCCCCTGGCAGCGTCAGCGTGTCCAGCGGCACCTTTGCCAACGCCGCGACCAACATCAATGCCGACGGTGCCGATGACAACAACAAGGTCAGCTTTGCCATCGCCACAGCCCGCCCCACGCTCACCATCAGCAGCGACTTGGGCACCCTGGGGGGCGCTCAAACAGCGCAAATCACCTTCACCTTCAGCGAAGACCCAGGCGCGAGCTTTGTGGTGGGCGACATCAGCACCACCAATGGCTCAAGCCAAGTCACGGGCACGCTAAGCGCGTTCAAAGGCGCAGGCAACGTGTACACCGCTGTCTTCACGCCCACCCCCGGCTTTGCAGGCGCGGCCGTCATCAGCGTAGCCAATGGGCTTTACACCAATGCCGACGGCAGCTTGGGCCAAGCCGCTGGCAGCCCCGCACTCACCATCGATGCGGTGGCACCCACCGTGGCCATCAGCCGCAGTGGCAGCGGCACCTTGGGGGTAGGGCAAACCGACACCATCACCTTTGACTTCAGCGAAGCGCCGGGCAGCAGCTTGGCGCTGGAAGACATCGACGTGATCGGGGGCACCATGGGTGCACTCAGCGCCGTGTCTGCCACGCAGTATGTCGCCACCTTCACGCCAGAGGCCAACGCCATCGGTACAGCCAACCTCAGAGTGGCCAATGGGCGTTTCAGCGACGCAGCGGGCAATAACAATGCAGATGGCACGGATGCCAACAACCTGCTGGCCATCGCCTATGCCACCGGCAACAGCAACAGTGGCAGCGTCACGAGTGGAAGTGTGCCCACCCTCAGTTTGTCGGCCGACACGGGTGCGAGCGCCACCGACGGCATCACCAACAACGGCGTGATCGAAGTCACTGCCCTTAAGGCCGGTGCCACTTGGGAATACAGCCTTGACGGCGGTGCCAATTGGCTCGCTGGCAGTGGCAGCAGCTTCACTTTGCCCAGCGCAGGTGTGTATACCGCCGCAGCTGGAAGTTCGCAGTTGCAGGTTCGTCAGTCTGCCGCAGGGGTGACCTCCAGCGTGGGCAAGCTGGCTGCAGACGTGGACTTCCGTCCGTCCTACATTGGCAATGTCTCCGTGGAGCTGTCCAATGACAGCGGCATCTCGGCAACAGACGCCATCACCAACCTGGGCTTGCCCAGGGTCAGCGGCCCTTCATCAGACACTTACCGCACCAGCATTGACAACGGTCTCAATTGGAGCATCTACAGTGTCCCCCCTCCAGTGATTTACAACGGGCAAACTGGTGGCCAAGACAAGTCCTATGTGGTGCTCATTGAAGCCACCGACTTGGCCGGCAACACGCGCAGCTTGAAATATGGGTTCAGGCAAGACAATGTGAAGCCGGAGGCACCGAATGTCCAGCTCACAGCCAACCCTGATGACGGCGGGGCTATCGTGGAAGCCACCAACATTGAAGCGGGTGCGAGTGTGTTTTACAAACTGAGATTGGGTGACACCAATCTCTACCAATCGCAATCAACTTACACACCACCCACGTCGCCGGGCACCTATTCTCTCTTCGTCCAGCAAATGGATGTGGCGGGTAATTTATCGAAAGAAACTTCTCTGACGTTCAATTTGGCAGCGCCCGGCTTTCAACTCTCGTCTGCATCCTCTGGATCGGGTTCATTCGTGATCAACGGGGGTACCACCACTCGATTGAGCGGCGCGAATGTGAGTATTGACGGCGAATTAAGCGGCTTCAGTGTGAGTGCTGCTGGCGACGTGAACGGCGATGGCCTTGGCGATCTGATTCTGGGTGCCATCTATGCAAACGACCTCGCAGGTCGCAACTATGTGGTGTTTGGTAAAACCACGGCCGCTCCCATGGACCTGACGACGGTGGCTGCCGGCACAGGCGGCTTTGTGATCAATGGTGAAAGCGCGAAGTCATCCAGTGGCTACAGCGTTAGCTCTGCGGGCGACGTGAATGGCGACGGACTCACCGATCTGATCGTGGGTGCGGAAGAAGCTGACAATGGTAAAGGGCGCAGTTACGTGGTGTACGGAAAGACCACGGGTACGGCGATCGACCTGTCGTCAGTGGTTGGAGGCACGGGTGGCTTTGTGATCTACGGCGAGAGTACGTCCTATCGGATCGGCAAGAGTGTGAGTGCCGCAGGCGACGTGAACGGCGACGGCTTGGCCGATCTGATATTAGGGACTACTTCGGCGTGGACCAAGGGCGGGCGAAGCTTCGTGTTGTTCGGAAAAACCGACAATGCCGCCATCAACCTGTCATTGATGCTGGCAGGTGGGGGAGGTGGCTTTGTGATCAACGGGGACAGCACGACGCTTTTCATTGGACAGAGTGTGAGTGCTGCAGGCGACGTCAACGGCGACGGTTTGGCCGACCTGGTTGTGGGGGCGAATGATCCCAGGAACCTTTCAGGTGGCCGCAGCTACGTGGTGTTTGGCAAGACATCGGTCGGTATCTTGAACATGTCGGCAGTGGCAAACGGGTCAGGTGGCTTTGCGATCAACGGGGACAAGAATACGACCCAATCCAGTGGCTGGAGTGTGAGTGCTGCGGGTGACGTGAACGGCGACGGCTTG
>JBIKRC010000216.1:0-4304 GCA_044349375.1 Limnohabitans sp. | reverse complement strand
CCCGACAGGGTTTCGTAGCGCAGCCGCAGCCGGGTGGGTGCACCCAGCGCCAAAAAGCTGGCGCACAGGTCCATGACCACGCTGCGCGAGACGATGGAGTCCACCGCCACGGTGAACACCGCCTCCCAGCCCGTGGCCACGCGGCGCACGCGGTTGGCCACGGCGTCCATGTCGTCGAGCAAACGGCTGGCTTCGCGCAACAATTCGCGCCCGGCGGCTGTGGGCACCGCTTGACGGGCACTGCGGTCAAACAGCAGCACATCGAGCGCGTCTTCGAGCTGGCGCACCCGGTAGGTCAGGGCGCTGGGCACCAGGTTCAGCGCGCGGGCGGCGGCGGCAAAGCTGCCCCGTTGCTCAATGGTCTGGAGCATGAACAGGGCTTCGGGGGTCAGCCAGTCGCGGGGTGTTTGCATGGTGTTTGCTCAATCGTTCAATTGCTTTGAATGATGCCAGCAAATCATGGCAACTTTCAAGCCCGCTTGTTTGGCTAAAGTTCAAACCTTACCAAGGCACTGACCTTCAAGACTTTAAAAGGACACCCCCATGCTGAACATCCGCAAATCGGCCGAACGTGGCTACGCCGACCACGGCTGGCTCAAGTCGTTTCACAGCTTTTCTTTTGCCAATTACTTTGACCCGGCGCACATGGGGTTTGGCAATCTGCGCGTCATCAACGAAGACCGCATTGCCCCCGGCACCGGTTTTGGCACGCACGGTCACCGCGACATGGAAATCATCAGCTACGTGCTGTCCGGCAATTTGGCCCATAAGGACAGCATGGGCAATGTGAAGGGTATTCCGCCCGGTGATGTCCAGCGCATGAGTGCGGGCAGCGGCGTGCAACACAGCGAGTTCAACCACGCCCAAGGCGAGCAGACCCATTTTTTGCAAATCTGGATCGAGCCCAATGTGACGGACATCGACCCCGGTTACGAGCAAAAGTCGGTGCCCGAGAGCGCCAAGCGTGGGCAACTGGCTTTGGTGGCTGCGCCTGCATCGGACGCCCAGGCTGCTGCGCACACAGTTGAAATTCACGCCGATGCCCGCATGTACTCAGGCCTGTTCAACGGCCCTGAAATGGCCACTTTGCCTTTGAATCCGGCGCGCAAGGCGTATGTGTTTTTGGTGCGCGGTGCGCTGCAGGTCAATGGCCAAGCACTGATTGCGGGCGACGCGGCCATGCTGCAAGCCGAGTCTTCTTTGGCCTTGAGCGAAGGCCAGGACGCCGAAGTCCTGGTGTTCGACCTGGCCGCTTGATTTTTTTCACCCTCTGACTTTTCTTCAGGAACTTTTTTCATGGCTAAAACCATTGTTGTCTACCATTCCGGCTACGGCCACACCCAGCGCGTGGCCCAATTTGTGGCCCAAGGCGCCAACGCGCAAGTGATCGCGATTGATGCCGATGGCAACCTCACCGACGCCGACTGGACCGCATTGGATGCGGCCGACGCGATCATTTTCGGCTCGCCCACTTACATGGGCATGGCCTCTTGGCAGTTCAAGAAGTTTGCCGACGCCACTTCCAAGCGTTGGTTCACCAGCGCCTGGAAAGACAAAGTCGCAGGCGGCTTCACCATCTCGGCCAGCCCCAGCGGCGACAAGCTGTCGACCATTCAGTACTTCATCACCCTGGCCATGCAGCAAGGCATGGTTTGGGTGGGCCAACCCGCCCTGAACGACGGCACCATCAACCGCATTGGTTCCAACTCGGGCTTGATGGCTCAAGTGGGCCCCACCAGCCCGGCCGAAGACATTCCCCAGGGTGACTTGGACACCGCCAAAGCCTATGGTGAGCGCATCGCAGGTGTCGCAGCCAAGCTGCGCGGCTGATCACCGGGGCTGATCCTCGGGCGAATGCCCACGCCAAAAGCCAGAGCGATCCAGGTCGCCCTGGCTTTTTTTTGTTCAAGAACGCCCCATGGCCGTCTGCTTGCTCAGACAGTTGCTAGGATGCACGCATGAAAATCATCACCATGTTGCCCTGGGCCGATTGGCTGGCACTGTTTTCTTTTTTTGCTTTGTGGGTGGGCTACGCTTGGTTTGCCCGCATTCGCGGCAAGCGCGATCAAAGCTTGATCGCCACCACCAACAAGTACCGCCAGAAGTGGATGCTTCAAACCACGGCGCGCGATCCGCGCATGCTCGATGGCTTGATCACGCAGAACCTCTCGCAAACGCCGGCGTTTTTTTCATCGACCAGCATCATCATCATCGGTGGCTTGTTTGCGCTCTTGGGCACCACCAACAAAGCGGCCGAGTTGGTGGGTGAGATTCCTTTTGCGCAACCTACGCCATTGCTGGTGTTTGAACTCAAAATTTTGGTGCTGGTGGGCATTTTTGTGTATGCTTTCTTTCGCTTTTCATGGTCGATGCGGCAATACACCTTTGTGGCCCTGGTGATTGGTGGCATGCCGCCGCCAGAATCTTTTGCCAGCGGTGAGTCAGATCGCCAACACTATGCGCAGCGGGCGGGCAATCTGGTCAGCGCCGCCGCAGAGACGTTCAACGATGGTTTGCGGGCCTATTACTTTTCTTTTGCTGCCATGGCCTGGTTTTTCTCGCCTCTGGCACTGGTCTTGGCCACGGCGCTGGTGGTGCTGATTTTGTACGGACGCGAGTTTCGCTCGGAGGTGTTGCAAGTTCTGCGAGACTGAAGTCGCATACCAAAGACTGCACCAAGTCGGTCCTCGCACCCGTCTGCACCTCAGTCCCCTAGGGTGAGCTTCTACAATGGTCGACTATGTTTGTTCACCTGCGCCTTCACACCGAATTTTCTGTCGTTGACTCCACTTGTCGAATCGACGATGTGGTCAAAATGGCGGCACAAAACGCCCAGCCCGCGCTGGCCATCACCGACCTGAACAACCTGTTCGGCACGGTCAAGTTCTACAAGGAAGGTCGGGGCAAGGGTGTCAAACCCATCATCGGCGCCGAGATCAACCTCGAAGGCCTGGGCGGCGACGCAGGCGCCACCAGTCGGGTGGTGCTGTTGGTGCAGAACCACCGGGGTTACTTGCACCTGTGTGAGTTGTTGGCCCGTGCCTGGACCCAAAACGTGGTCAAAGGCGTGGCCGTGGTCAAGCTGGCTTGGCTGCAAGAGTTGTCTGAAGGGCTGATTTTGCTGTCGGGCGCGCAGGCCGGACCAGTAGGTCAAGCCCTTGTGCAGGGCGACACCGACAAGGCGGCCGATGTGGCGTTGCAGTTGGGCTCGATTTTCCCGCACCGTTTTTATCTGGAGCTGCAACGCGCAGGCCGCCCGGAAGACGAGCCGCAAGTGGCCGGTGCCGTAGCCCTTGCCGCACGTTTGGGTTTGCCCGTAGTGGCCACGCACCCGGTGCAGTTTCATGGACCCGACGATTACGAAGCCCACGAAGCGCGGGTGTGCATCTCGGAGGGCGAAATTCTGGCCAACCAGCGCAGAGTCCGCCGCTTTACACGCGACCAGTATTTCAAGTCGACCAAAGAGATGTGCGCCTTGTTTGCCGATGTGCCCAGCGCCATTGCCAACACGCTCGAGATCGCCAAGCGTTGCAACCTGACCTTGGTGTTGGGTAAGCCGCAACTGCCAGACTTCCCGATTCCACCCGTGAACGGCGTGGTCATGTCGGTCGAAGACTATTTTCGCCATGTGTCTTTCGAAGGTCTTGAGGTGCGTTTGCTTCACTTGTACCCGGCGCAGGACAAACGAAACGAAGAGCGCCCGCGCTATGTGGAGAGGCTGGAGTTTGAGCTGAACACCATCTTGAAGATGGGTTTTCCGGGCTACTTCCTGATCGTGGGTGACTTCATTCAGTGGGCCAAGGCCAATGGTTGCCCCGTCGGCCCGGGTCGGGGTTCGGGTGCGGGCTCTTTGGTGGCTTATGCGCTCAAGATCACCGACCTCGATCCGCTGCAATACAACTTGCTGTTTGAGCGCTTTTTGAACCCCGAGCGGGTGTCCATGCCCGACTTCGACATTGACTTTTGCCAAGGCAACCGGGACCGGGTGATCGACTATGTGAAGGACAAATACGGGCGCGACGCCGTCAGCCAAATCGTGACCTTTGGCACCATGGCCGCAAGAGCGGCGATCCGTGACGTGGGCCGCGTGCTGGACATGAGTTACACCTTTTGCGACGGCATCAGCAAGCTGATTCCCAACAAGCCGGGCATGTCGGTCACGCTGCAATACCCCCCAGAAACGCCCAAAGAGGGCGACAAGAACAACTACGCCATTGCCATGGAGCCTATCCTGGCCGAGCGCATTGAGCGCGAAGAGGACGTCAAGACCCTGATCGAGCTGGCGCAAAAGCTCGAAGGCATGA
>JBIKRC010000215.1:0-4307 GCA_044349375.1 Limnohabitans sp. | reverse complement strand
CCGGCATCTTCCGCGGTTTGGGCTGCGAAGTGATCGAGCTGTTCAGCGAGGTGGACGGCAACTTTCCCAACCACCACCCCGACCCCAGCAAGCCGGAAAACCTGCAAGACCTGATTGCGGCCCTGAAAACCAGCGGGGCCGAATTGGGCCTGGCCTTTGACGGCGACGGCGACCGATTGGGCATTGTCACGAAAGACGGCAACAACATTTACCCCGACCGCCAGATGCAGTTGTTTGCGCAAGACGTGCTCAGCCGCGTACCGGGCGGCACTATTTTGTTTGACGTCAAGTGCTCCCAGCGATTGGCCCCGGCCATTGAGGCCGCTGGCGGCCAGCCCTTGATGTACAAAACAGGCCATTCGCTGATCAAAGCCCAGATGCGGGCCATCGAAGCCGCAGGTGGGCAGGCCCCTCTGGGCGGCGAGATGAGTGGCCATATTTTCTTCAAAGAGCGCTGGTACGGTTTTGACGATGGCACCTACGCCGGTTGCCGCTTGCTCGAAATCGTCAGCCAATCCCCCGATGCCAACGCCGTATTGAATGCCCTGCCCACCAGCTTCAGCACGCCCGAGCTGAACGTGGCCTGCGCCGAAGGCGAGCCACACAGCGTGACCCGGGCTTTGCAGGGTCTGGCCGGCGATGCCTTCAAGGCACCTGCCAAAGTTTTCACCATCGACGGCTTGCGTGTCGATTGGCCCGATGGCTTTGGCCTGATCCGCGCCTCCAACACCACGCCGGTGCTGGTCTTGCGCTTTGAGGGTCAGACCGAAGCTGCGTTGCAGCGCATTGAAGGCGAGATGCTGGCGCTGCTGCGCACGGTCAAGCCCGATGCGCAAATTCTGGCTGCGGCGCATTGAGCATGCCCATGTTTGGTCTGGAACAAGTGACGGTGGTCGTGGTGACCCACCACAGTGCCCATTGCCTGGCAGGCTTGAACGCCCTGTTGCAACACTGCCCGCGCGTCATCATTTCAGACAACGCCAGCAACGATGGCACGCCCGAGCAGGCCCGCGCCCTGTGGCCTCAGGCCCAAGTGTTGGCGCACCCCTTGAACCTGGGCTTTGGCGCAGCCAATAACCGCGCCTTGGAGCGGGTCAGAACGCCGTTCGCGTTTTTGCTCAACCCCGACTGTGAAATCTCAAAAGAGGACTTGCTGGCGCTGATGAACGTGGCGCAGGAGATGCCCGAAGCCGCGCTGCTGGCACCGCAACTGGTGGGCGCCAAGGGGCAAGCCGAAGTGAATTACCGCTGGCCGAACACCCTGTGGACCTCTCGGGGGCCAGCTGCGGAGGGGCCAACTTGTGTCGGTTTTGTGTGTGGTGCGGCCATGCTGTTTCGCATGGACCGGTTTGCCACTGTCGGATTTTTTGACGAAAATTTCTTCCTCTATTACGAAGACGATGACCTGTGCCTGCGTCTTTTCAAGGCCCGATTGCCCATGTTGGTGGTGCCGTCCATCCACGCCTTGCACCGCTCGCGGGGTTCTGTGAAGGGACGTGCACCCTGGAAAAGTGAGTACGTGCGCGGATTCCACCATGCCCAGTCCAAGCTTATTTTTGAACAAAAACACGGCACGCTCTCGCAAGCCCTGATGCAGCGACGCCGTTTGTTGTGGAGCACCGGTTTTGCATTGCCACTTCGGGCTTTGTTGTTTTCACCCAAACGGCTTTGCCGCATGTGGGGTCGGTGGATGGGTTTGATGCGCTGGACACCCCATGCTGCACATTGACATGGCTTCGTTAAAGATGCCAGAGCGCATTCAAAACGGCTTGGTTTTTGCCTGCCTGTCTCTGGTGTTGGTCATGCCGGGTGGGCCCATGCTGTTGGCCCTGTGTTTGGCTGGCATGGGTTTGTGGTCGTACCGGGACTTGGGCACTGATTTGGCCAAGGTTTGGGAAAGTCCTGCGGTGCGCATCATGGCCATGGGGTTTGCTATTTTTGTGGGGGTAGGCATCTTCCTGGGGATTTGGTACGAATACAGGCCCGGCCACTACGAAGCGTACATCCCTTTCTTGTTGTCACCCTTGATGTTGCATGGTGTGCTCAAAGCCCGCTTGCAGCCTGTTGTTTTGTGGATGGGCGCGGCGACCGCAGCGGTGCTGGCTGGGTCATTGGCCAGTTATCAAAGTCTGGTGCTGTTGACGGGGCGTGCCATGGGGGCCATGAACCACCCGATCATTTTTGGCGATCTGTCGGTGGTGCTGGCCTGCATTGCCTTGTTTGGGGTGTTGTATTTCGAGCAAGCCAAAAACCAGCTATGGAGGCGGATTTTTTTGTCATGCGGCGCTGCCATGGGCGTGTGGGGCTCTTTGCTCAGCGGCTCCAAGGGGGGCTGGTTGTCGATCATTATGGTCTTGTTGGTGTTTGTTTGGCGAGTCACGGCAGGTAAACCTTTACTTTGGCGATGCCTGGGGGTGGTGTTGATCGCGGGATTGGTGGCCAAAGGCGTGTGGCTGGCCCCCGAGGAATTGGTGCGGGGGCGGCTTGAAGGCGTCTGGGACAAGATTCATCTCTGGTTTGAGACTGGTCAGGTCACCGATTGGTCGGTCAGCATTCGACTGGAGTTGTGGTCGTATGCCCTGCATCTTTTTGCGCAGCGTCCCATTCTGGGCTGGTCTGGGGGGGGCGCTTTGGCCATGCTCGCAGAACATTTGAAACCATTCAATGTGCCCGTCGGCGTCGCGCCAGTTTTTGAAAATGACCTGCTGCACTATGCGGCAGTGTCCGGCATGGTCGGTGTTTTGTCTGTGTTGGCTTTGTATGGGTGTGTGTTCGCCGGATTTTGGCTTTATCAAAAGCAGGGGGCACAGGCATTTGCCTACGCCTTGTTGGGCATGTTGCTGGTGGCGCTGTATTTTGAATTCGGTCTCACGGTGAATGCGTTGGGGCGCAATGCCTTTCGGTACTTTTTCTGCGCCATGTCGGTGATGCTCTTGGGGCTGATCATCTTGGCCAACAAAGAAAACAAGGATTCAGCATGGAACTGATCTTTTTGTGTCCTGCCATCAAAAAAGCCATCGGTGGGGTCAAAGTCATTTACAGACAAGCTGAATTGATTCACAAATTAGGTCAATCGCGTGGGTTTTCCGCTGCGGTGATGCACCCTAACACTTGGTTTTTCCGAGTCCGGTGGTTTGATTCTCAGGTGCCTTTGAAGAGGGCATTTTTCAAACTCAGATGGATGGGCAAACCTTCTTTTTCCGATGTGACGGGGGTATTTGATGCCCAGAGGCACATGGTGGTGATTCCTGAACTTTGGGCGCGCAAGTACGGCACGCAATTGGCAAACATGGGAGTGAGCTATGCCATATATGTGCAAAACGGCTACTACATCACCAAAGGACAACCTGCAGATCTCGATCGGGCCTACCAATTGGCGCGGTGCATATTGACCATTTCAGACGATGCCAGTCGGTGCGTGGCGTTGGCGTTTCCTGGGGTCGAGAACAAAATACTGCGCGTTCATTATTCGGTGGATGCGCAGCGCTTTTGGCCTGACCAGACCAAGGAAAACATCATCACTTACATGCCGCGCAAGCTGGCTGACCATTCGTCCAAAGTCTTGTTTTTTCTGCGCCACCATTTGCCCGCGCATTGGAAAACAGTGCCCATCGATGGCATGAATGAGGAGCAGGTCGCGGCTTTGCTCAAGCGGTCAAAAATCTTCATGGCCTTCAGCCATTTTGAAGGCTGTCCCTTGCCCCCTCTGGAAGCCGCACTCAGTGGCAACCAAGTGATCGGTTACACAGGCCAAGGTGCCAAGGAATACTGGAGGCCCGAAATTTTTGAGGAAGTGGCCTCTGGCGACGTTGTGGGATTCGCCCAACGTGTGCTTGATAAAGTGCAGGCCATCGACCAAGCTGGGCAGTTTGACTTGCCCATGACGACCATTCGTACATTGGCCGACACTTACTCTGATGATCAAGAGCGCAATGACATGCTTGCCTTCCTGAATGCCATGGGCTTGAAAACGAACGGTTTGCCGACATGACCTCACCCCGCCTGCACATTGCCATTTTTTCTTACAACCGGGGTGCTTACCTGAAAAATTGCGTTGATTCTGTGCAGCGCAACATGCCCGGGATCGAATGGACGGTCTATGACGACGGGAGCGATGAACCTGACACCGTGGCGTATTTGCAAAGCCTGGGTGAGCGCGTGCTGCACATGAAGTCAGTGGGCGAGGATCGCCATGGCGGCTATTACAACAACATGCAAGCAGCGTTGGATGCCAGCACTGCGAATTACCTGCTGATGCTGCAAGATGATTTGCAGGTGGTCCGGCCTTTTGCCCAAGAAGACCTGTC
>JBIKRC010000214.1:0-4333 GCA_044349375.1 Limnohabitans sp. | reverse complement strand
AGAGCAACCTTGAAATGGCGATCACGGGCATACGGCTTGCCCTGAAGTGAATCGCCTGAAAAAAGAGGCGACTTGCGTGTTGACGCCGATGACCCTTTGATCAAGGCCGCCGATTTCAGTTTGACCAGCGCGAGCCCAATGAACGGTCTGGTCACAGCAAGATCGGCACTATGCCCACAAGCTGGTCAAATCGCGGTCGGCGGGAATAGAGGTAAGCTGCACGTAGGACATGAGGGGTGGCTCGTGATGTGTGTGGGTCAAACTGACACACTACCAGAACCGCTCTTCATGTCCGCTCAATTATTGAGCAGTGGTGCAGTTGGAATTAGAATCCACTCCCACACCGGGAACTCCGGGCGAGCTCACGTACTTGATATAAAGGAGAAATTTATGGATTGTCCGCGCTGCAAATCGCCCCTTACTCAGGGTAATGATGATGAACAAATAGCGATGCGATGCAATCAATGCTCTGGAGTCATGATTAAGCAACGCAATCTATTCAAGGTGATTCAGAAACTATCTGACGACCATATTTTAGGGAATTACACCCATGGTCCAACTGAAGCAAGTCAACATAATGAACCAGTAGGTAGCTGTCCGGAATGTTCAACGACGATGGAACATTATGGATACATGGAAAACAAGAATGTGATGATAGACGTCTGTCCTTCATGCAATTGGTTGTGGGCTGATCCGCAAGAGCTTGCGCGGATGACGCTTACGTACATTAAGGCTCAACGGCAATATGAAAGCATGCGTGTTCCGCAGGGTGTAGATGGCGTAGGTGTTGCTGCACTGGAGGCCGCATTCCTTGCGGGGTTGGGTCTCGGTAGTATTTTCTAGCCCAAATCGCCAATTGCCCTCAGCACAAATGGAGGGCAGAATAAATGGGGTCGGCTAGGGATGTTCTGCAAATGCGTTTAGCGCCGGCGCGCAGCATATGTTATTTATTCTGGTCAGTAGCAGAATTGCTATTGTTTGCGACCTCGACCATGCGGCGTAAGTCTGACTTGCGGTAATGTTTTAGCTCTGGCGCGCAGAAGATATGCTTTTTGTTGGGGTAGTCCGCCGACCCAAGCCGGCCCATATCTTGCCAGCCTGCTTCCTTGAGTGCATGCAACAGTGCTTGTTGCGGCTGCTTAACGCCACCGGGGGCGCTACCGGTCAGGCGGTCACAAATCTCATGAAAGGGGGACCCGATTACACCCGGCTCGAATGGTCCCACGCGGTTTTGTATCATATTGAGTTTGACCATGGTGTTATCAATAAGCGCCTCGCGGCGCTCGATGGCACGCTCGCCGTTGGGCAGCACGATCACGGCCTTGCCGGCACGCCGGCGAAACGTCATGGGGATCTCGGTGGTGAGGCTGGCGCGGCTGTCGCGCGAAAGGCTTGAGAGAAGTTCTGCTTCCATCTTTTTAACGCGGTCGGCATTCCTAAACCAGGAAAAACGAAGCACGGCCATCTTTTTTGCCGGCACCTCTACAAGCTTGCCTGCGGGTCTGCAGGGGTTGGGAGGGACGAGAAACGAGGTGATGGTAGGGGGGGCGTTAATACGCTCACTTGAGCGGGCGTCGCAAAGTTACTTTGAGTATATTGTCAAGATTGGGGCAGAAGGGTAGACTGTTTCCATGAACACATCATTAACGGTTTTTGTTGTAGCGAGCCTGGTTGTCGTGGCGGCATTGGTGTATGCCCTGTGGCAGTGGCTTTTTATACGCAAAGGGCTATCGGGCGCGGGCAAAGTAGCAGCAAGCTTGTTTGTGGCCTGCTTTGCGCTGTATGCCGTAGGACAGGGCGTTGTCATTGCACAGGTTTTGAACTGGCTGCCGCGTGGCGACGTGTCGAGCTATCTTTACGCGCTAGCGGCACTACTCTTTGCTGTGGGCTCTTACTACCAGCGTAAGTCCCTGCGCTTGTTGACGCCGATGACCATTTGATCCAGGCCGCCGATTTCAGTTTGACCAGCGCGTGCCCAATGAACGGGTCTGGTCACAGCAAGATCGTCACTACGCCCACAAGCTGGTCAAATCGCGGTCGGCGGTAGAACTGGTTGAAGTCTATTTTCCTTGCACAACACAGACCATACACCGTTCACTGCCAATATTAGTTTCTCTCAGGCATACTCGAGATATGCAAAATGACGAAGGCCAACCATCCCAACCGATCCATAACATTGTGTACTGCAGCCAAGCTGTTCAGCACATGGATAAAGATGCGCTTGAAAAAATAATTGTTACCGCAAGACACCATAACCCCAGATTTGGGATCACTGGGTTATTGGTTTTTGGCAGCGGTATCTTCTTTCAATGGCTGGAAGGTCCCAGAGACAACGTGACCAGTTTGTTCAAGATTATTTCTGCAGATCCTCGCCACTCTAATGTTGTGCTACTTACAAAAGAAGATGAGTTTCGTGAAAGGCTGTTTCCCAACTGGGACATGGAGTTGGTGGCAGCCGAAGATATCAGTGCCGTTTTGGAGGATGCCATGCATGAGGCCTCAGATCCAAAGCAAAAAAATACGTTGTCCAAGATGCTGCAGGAACTTCACAAGAGCCCGCTTGGGAAATGAAAACAGGATTGAGATCAATCGCATGTGTCAAATCTAGCAAGCGGCTTTGGAGAAGATCTATCAACAGCCTTTTTTGGCGCATGCACTTCACCAGCCTTTGCCTGCAACTTGCTGACCTGCAAACGTCGGGCAACCACCCCATGCACCGCTGGTGCCCGACTTTCAGATCAGGTAGCCACTATCACCTTGACCGAAGCGACGGCTAGGGCTGCTGCAAGCGCACGTGGAGGAGGTGAGTCTGTAATGAGCACATCAATCTCATCCAGTGCGCAGGCCCGCACAAGCGATCGCTTGCCAAATTTGCTGGAATCGCAGAGAAGTATCACTTGGTCGGCATGCTTGATGTAAGCGTGTTTGACCAGTGTGTCCTCAGGTGAAGAATCGAACCCGCCGTCCTCGGTCAGACCTGCCAAACCGATAAAGGCTTTGCTGAACCAGCGTTGGGCGGTATCTTTCACTGCCTGCTCACCACAGATGGAGAGTTCTTGGGCCCGGACGATTCCCCCTGGCATCAGCACAACGCAGCGTGATCCGGCCAGCAGGCTCGCGACGCGCAGATGGTTCGTGAATACATGCATGCCGGCGTGCTTGCTCAGTTCACGGGCAAGAGTCAGTACCGAGCTGCCGACATCCAGTGCAATATTGTCATCAGATGATAAAAGCACCGCAGCAGCGCGTGCAATCGATTGCTTGGCAGCGATCTGCCTTCGCCGCCGCGTCTCGTACTGTAACTCTCGCATGTCCGCATCGCTCAGGCCACTGTTCCCGCTGGACGCTGCCTCTGCAGATAAGGCTACTGCGGCTCCTTGAGAGCGCTGGATCAACCCTTGCCTGCTCAGCGAGTCCAGGTCCCGTCGAGCGCTCATCTGCGAAATACCAAAATGCTTTGCCAACTCGGAGACTCGCACGTACCCATCCTGTCGTACGAGTTCGAAGATTCTCTGTTGACGAACCGCAGCTGGCAGTGTCGTCTGCTTGGTTCGCTGAGGTTTCTGAGTTGTGGCCAATGAGGGCGCTGTTTTAGAAATCACCATATGACCGATTGTGCCCCCAAGATCAGCTTAAAGTCTGATCACCGTCTCCTCTTGGATCGGTGGCGCTTTCAAACTGCCCATCCGGGTATCGGCGTACGAATTGAACATGACCTGCCCGATCGTCGCGCTCGGCACCAAACACCAGCGGTAACCCTACTTGGGAAAGCGCTTGACGACCAGCATCGCCCAGCGCAGATTCAGCTAACACTACATTTTCATTGCCTTGCCCGAACGTACCTACAACCCAGCGGGGGGCAGCTAGCGCATCGGCGGGTGCAGTTCCTGCCAGCAGGCGCATGAGTACCTGTGCGAGGATTTGCGGTTGACTCTTTCCCCCCATGCAGCCCAAGGCAGCCTCAATCTCTCCATTGCGGCGCAGTAAAGTTGCTGTCAACGAGCTCGGAGGTCTGCTACCACCGGTTAACACCGCAGGGCCTTCGTGCAAAGTGAAAGCGGCACCGCGGTTCTGACACACGATGCCCGTTGACGACTCCAGCATACCGGCCCCGAATGCGTGAAAGATACTTTGGATGACAGTCACTGAATGACCCAGCGCATCCTGTGCCACTATTGCCACGGTGTCGCCACTGGGGCGAGGGAGGGGCGGTGTTGCCGGTATCGGCAGTGATAGATCGCTGGCTGTGCGAACCAAGTCTCCAATCACGCGGTCTGAAAGTAAGTAGTCGATGTCGACCCGAGCATGCTCAGGATCCCCAAGGTGGCGGTCT
>JBIKRC010000212.1:0-4354 GCA_044349375.1 Limnohabitans sp. | reverse complement strand
GCATCCTCAAAACCCTGGCCTTCATCGCTACCGTGCCCGCCTCTGCACTGGACGGCACCGAAGACAAAGAAATCACCTTCCCGGCAGGCCCCGGCAAAACCCGCACCCTCAACGGGCAAAATTACCTGACGGGCTGGATGCTGCCCAATATGTACTTCCACATCACCACGGCTTACACCATCCTGCGCCACAACGGGGTCGAAGTGGGCAAGATCGATTACCTGCTGGGTGCTCAGGGCTGAGCTGCTGGCATCAAGCCTGATTTATCCCCACAGCCCGCGCCCAAAGCTGTGGACAAGTGCAGGGACAAGCCGCCAAAAGCCCAACCAGCTTGGGCTGGCGGGGAGTGCTTAAAAAAGCATCAATGCACCCTGATCACTCCACCCGAGTCACCCGGTTCGGCTTGAAGCCCAAGTCCGCCACTTTGCCCTTCTTGGCCCGAGCCACTTTGGCGTTGTTCAGGCTGCGGATTTCGAGCGTTTCTTCGCGCTCTTTGCTACCCCGGCCAATGCCTTCGATCTTCACACTGCGGGTATAAGCCGCAGCACCGGCCAGGGTGTCTTTGGCTTCCAGGTCGATGAGCATCAGACCCCGGCCACCTTTTTCCATGGTCTTGAGTTCACTGATCTCAAAGGTCAGCACCCGGCCGCCCGTGCTGGCGCAGCAGACGCTTGTTGCGGCTGGCATGGCTTGCTTGTCGGCGGGCACCGTGGCGCTGGAGCCGCTCACATGGCTGGGGGCGCAGACGGTTTCACCGTCACCCAAGCTGATGAAGGCCTTGCCGGCTTTGTTGCGCGAAATCATGTTCTCTACCGAGGCCATGAAACCGTAGCCGCCCGAGCCGCTGAGCAGCAGCGTGGCGTTGGCCGGGCCTGCAAAGTAGTGGGCAATTTGCGTGGTGGGTTCCAGCTCGATCAGCGTGGTCACGGGTTGGCCGTCGCCTCGTGCTCCGGGCAAGGAGGCCACAGGCACGCTGTACACGCGGCCATTGCTGCCCATGATGATGAGCGTGTCCACCGTGCGGCATTCAAAGGTGCCGTACAGACCGTCACCCGCCTTGAAAGCAAAGCTCGTGGCGTCGTGGCCGTGGCCAGTGCGCGCACGCACCCAGCCTTTTTCTGACACCACCACCGTCACCGGTTCGTCCACCACCTTGACTTCGGCGATGGCTTTTTTCTCTTCCTGAATCAGCGTGCGGCGCGGGTCGGCAAAGGTTTTGGCATCCTGTTCGATCTCCTTGACCATCAGGCGGCGCAGCGCAGCTGGGCTGCCCAAAATTTCTTCCAACTTGCCCTGCTCACCTCGCAGTTCGCTCAGCTCTTGCTCGATTTTGATGGCTTCAAGACGGGCCAGTTGGCGCAGGCGAATCTCAAGAATGTCTTCGGCCTGGCGATCGCTCAAGCGGAAGGCATCGATCAGCGCAGGCTTGGGCTCATCGCTCTGGCGGATGATGCGGATCACCTCGTCGATGTTGAGCAAGACCAGCTGACGGCCTTCCAGAATGTGGATGCGGTCCAGCACTTTGTTCAGGCGGTGCTGGCTGCGGCGGGTGATGGTGATCTGGCGAAAACTGATCCATTCGACCAGCATTTGGCGCAGCGACTTTTGTATCGGCTTACCGTCGATGCCCACCGAGGTCATGTTGATGGGGGCCGAGGTTTCTAAGCTGGTATGGGCCAGCAAGGCGGTGATGAGTTCGCTCTGTTCGATGCGGCTGGTCTTGGGCTCGAACACCAGGCGCACGGCTGCGTCTTTACTCGACTCGTCGCGCACCACATCGAGCACGTTCAGGATGCTGGATTTGAGCAAAACTTGATCGGCGCTGAGCGCTTTTTTACCGGCTTTGACTTTGGGGTTGGTGAGCTCTTCGATCTCTTCGAGCACGCGCTGCGAGCTGACGCCTTGCGGCAATTCGGTCACCACCAGTTGCCACTGGCCACGGGCGAGTTCTTCGATCTTCCAGCGGGCGCGCACCTTGAGGCTGCCGCGACCGGTGCGGTAAGCGTCGGCAATGTCACTGGCCGGGCTGATGATCTGGCCGCCACCGGGGTAGTCCGGGCCAGGAATGATGGCCAACAATTCGCTGTCGCTGAGCTTGTCGTTTTTGATCAAGGCCACACAGGTATCGGCTACTTCGCGCAGGTTGTGGCTGGGGATCTCGGTGGCCAGGCCCACAGCAATGCCGCTGGCGCCGTTGAGCAAGCTAAAAGGCAGGCGTGCAGGCAACTGACGCGGCTCTTCGGTCGAGCCGTCGTAATTGGGGATGAAGTCCACCGTGCCCATGTCGATCTCGTCGAGCAGCAAACTGGTGATGCGCGACAAACGCGCTTCGGTGTAACGCATGGCGGCCGCACCGTCGCCGTCACGGCTTCCAAAGTTGCCCTGGCCGTCGATCAGCGGGTAGCGCTGCGAAAAGTCTTGCGCCATGCGCACCAGCGCGTCATAGGCGGCGGTGTCGCCGTGCGGGTGGTAACGGCCCAGCACATCGCCTACCACGCGGGCGCTTTTGACGGGCTTGGCGGCGGTGTTGTTGTTCGGGCCGCTGTAGGACAAACCCATGCGGTCCATCGAATACAAAATCCGCCGCTGCACCGGCTTTTGGCCGTCGCACACATCGGGCAAGGCGCGTCCTTTGACGACGGACAGCGCGTATTCCAGGTAGGCGCGCTGGGCATAAGCGCCGAGGTGGTCGCCTTCAGGAGAGGCTGCGGTTTCGGGGGTCAACAGGTCAGTGGTCATGTCAATGGTTTTGTAGGTCGGAGCTTTAGCTCCGACGTGAGGTGCGCACACATTTGTCGGAGCTGAAGCTCCGACCTACAAGAGGATCAAACGTCGATTTCGATGCTGTCGCCATGCAGTTCCATCAGCTCGCGGCGGGCGGCGGCTTCGCCTTTGCCCATCAGTTGCATCATCAGGTTTTCAGTGCCAGCGTTGTCCAACGGGCCCAACTCGATGGGCAGCAAGCGGCGCGTGTCGGGGTTGAGGGTGGTGTCCCACAGCTGCTCGGCGCTCATTTCGCCCAGGCCCTTGAAGCGGCTGATGCTCCAGCCGCCTTCTTTCACGCCGTCTTTGCGCAACTTGTCGATGATGGCGGTGAGCTCACCGTCGTCCAGCGCATAGGCTTTGGACGCGGGCTTTTTGCCGCGTGCAGGCGCATCCACCCGGAACAAAGGCGGACGGGCCACATACAAATGACCGGTTTCGATCAACTTGGGGAAATGGCGGAAGAACAAGGTGAGCAGCAGCACCTGGATGTGCGAGCCGTCCACGTCCGCGTCGGACAAGATGCAGACCTTGCCGTAACGCAGGTTGCTCATGTCGGGGTTGTCGTTGGGCCCGTGCGGGTCCACGCCAATGGCCACCGAGATGTCGTGGATTTCGTTGTTGGCAAACAAGCGGTCGCGGTCCACTTCCCAGGTGTTGAGCACCTTGCCACGCAGGGGCAAGATGGCCTGGCACTCTTTGTTGCGACCCATCTTGGCGCTGCCACCCGCCGAGTCACCCTCGACCAAAAACACCTCGTTGTGCAGGATGTCTTTGCTCTCGCAATCGGTCAGCTTGCCGGGCAACACGGCCACACCGGAGCTCTTGCGCTTTTCGACTTTTTGGCCCGCCTTCTGGCGGGTTTGCGCGGCCTTGATGGCCAGCTCGGCCAGCTTTTTGCCGTAGTCCACATGCTCATTCAGCCAGAGTTCGAGCGCCGGGCGCACGAAGCTAGAGACCAAGCGCACCGCGTCACGCGAGTTCAGGCGCTCTTTGATTTGTCCTTGGAATTGCGGGTCCAGCACCTTGGCGCTCAGCACATAGCTGGCGCGGGCAAACACATCTTCGGGCATGAGTTTGACGCCCTTGGGCAGCAAGCCGTGCAGCTCGATGAAGCTCTTGACGGCGGTGAACAAACCGTCGCGCAAGCCGCTTTCGTGCGTGCCGCCTGCGCTGGTGGGAATCAGGTTGACGTAGCTCTCGCGCACCGGCGCACCGTCTTCAGTAAAGGCCACGGCCCATGAAGCGCCCTCGCCTTCGGCAAAGCTGTCGTGGTTCGCATCGGCAAAGCCTTCGCCTTCAAAAAGCGGGATGACCGGGTCGCCGTTGAGCGATTGGGTCAGGTAGTCGCGTAAGCCGGCTTTGTATTGCCACTGCTGGGTTTCTTTGGTTTTTTCATTCACCAAGGTCACCGTCACGCCCGGCATCAGCACCGCCTTGCTGCGCAGCAGGTGCGTCAGCTCGTTCATGGGCAGGGCGCTGGACTCGAAATATTTGCCGTCTGGCCAGGCGCGCACGGTGGTGCCTTGCTTGCGGTCGCCTTCGCCCGACTTGCGGGTGACCAGCGGCTTGGTCACATCGCCGCCCGAAA
>JBIKRC010000211.1:0-4374 GCA_044349375.1 Limnohabitans sp. | reverse complement strand
GCTGGCCGAGGGCGACAACTCTGAAAAAGACCCGATGTACGACCAAGCTGTGGAAGTGGTGCTGAAGAACCGCAAGGCCAGCATCTCACTCGTGCAGCGCCACCTCAAGATTGGCTACAACCGCGCTGCCCGTCTGGTGGAAGACATGGAAAAAGCTGGACTGGTCAGCGCCATGAGCGGCAGTGGTCAGCGTGAAATTTTGGTGCCCGCACGGGCAGAGTGAAGCGAATGAAAAACAATGTTGGGCTGCGCCGAACGGTGCTGGGTTGGGGTGGCAGGGCTGTTTTGGCCGTTGCGGTGTGGGCCTTGGCCCTGCCCGCACAGGCCGACAGCGTGGACCTGCTGGCCCAGTTCATGAAGCAAGCACGCAGCGGCCGTGCCGACTTCACCCAGGTTGTCACTTCGCCAACCAGGGCAGGTCAGGTGGCGCGAACCAAGACATCGACGGGTCGGTTTGAATTTCAACGGCCAGGCAAGTTCCGCTTTGATTACCGCAAGCCCTTTTTGCAAACCCTGGTGGCCGATGGTCAGACCCTGTGGTTGCACGATGTTGACCTGAACCAGGTGACGGCGCGCCCACAGTCTCAGGTGTTGGGGGCCACACCGGCCGCGTTGTTGACAGCGGCTTCCGATTTGCAGGCCCTCAAAGCCGATTTCCAGTTCACCGCCGAGCCGGTCCAGGATGGCCTGCAGTGGGTGCGTGCGACGCCCGTGCAGCGTGAGGGCCCGATCCGCTCGGTCATGGTTGGCCTGCGTGTGAGTGCTGCTGGGCCCGAGCTGGCGGTGTTGGACGTGCAAGACAGCCTCGGTCAGCGCTCTTTGCTGAGCTTCTCAGCCTTCGAACTCAACCCGGCTTTGCCCGCCAGCACCTTCGCCTTCAAGCCCCCGGCGGGTGCCGACGTGATCAAACCTTGAAGCGGGATGGGCGCGTGTCATGAAACCTGCTCCCATGTCGCCCCAGGCGCCCCTGGCTGAGCGCTTGCGCCCGCGCCACTTGGGTGAGGTGATTGGCCAGCAGCATTTGTTGGGCGAGGGCATGGCACTGCGTCTGGCCTTTGAGTCGGGCCAGCCGCACAGCTGCATTTTGTGGGGCCCGCCTGGCGTGGGCAAAACCACCATTGCCCGTTTGATGGCCGATGCGTTTGAGGCGCAATTTTTGAGCATCAGTGCGGTGCTGGGGGGCATCAAAGACATCCGCGAAGCCGTGGAGAAAGCCGAAGCCGCCCGCACGGGCTTGGACCCACAGCGCACCATCATGTTTGTGGACGAGGTGCACCGCTTCAACAAAAGCCAGCAAGACGCTTTTTTGCCGCATGTCGAAAGTGGGCTGTTCACCTTCATTGGGGCCACCACCGAAAATCCGTCTTTTGAGGTCAACTCGGCCTTGCTCTCCCGGGCGGCCGTGTACGTGCTGCAGCCCCTTTCCGAGGATGACTTGCAGCACATCGTAGTGCGGGCCCAGGCCATCCAGGCCATTCCTGCCATCGAGCCAGAAGCACTGGCCCGCTTGTTGGCCTATGCCGATGGCGACGCCAGGCGGTTGCTCAACACCTTGGAGACGCTGGCCATGGCGGCCCAGCAAGAAAGAATCGACCCAGTGACCGACGCTTGGTTGATGCGGGTGCTGGGCGAGCGCATGCGCCGCTACGACAAAGGCGGCGAGCAGTTCTACGACACGATCAGCGCGCTGCACAAATCGGTGCGGGGCTCAGACCCGGATGCCGCCCTGTATTGGTTCGTGCGCATGCTCGACGGCGGTGCGGATCCGCGCTACATGGCCCGCCGCCTGATCCGCATGGCCAGTGAAGACATTGGTCTGGCCGACCCGCGTGCGCTGCGTATGGCGCTGGACGCTGCCGACGTGTACGAACGACTGGGCAGCCCCGAGGGCGAGTTGACGCTGGCGCAGTGTGTGATTTATCTGGCGGTGGCCCCCAAATCGAATGCCGCTTACAAAGCCTTTAACCAGGCCAAGGCTTGGGTCAAAAAAGACGGCACCCGCCCTGTGCCCATGCATTTGCGCAATGCGCCCACCCAACTCATGAAGCAGCTGGACTATGGCAAGGGCTACCGCTATGCGCATGACGAAGAAGATGGCTTTGCTGCAGGCGAGCATTACCTGCCCGATGGCATGGCGGATCCTGGGTTTTACAAACCAGTTCGCCGGGGTTTAGAAATCAAAATCGCTGACAAACTGGAAGAACTGCGAAAGAAAAATTCAGCCAAAGGGTAAGTCCCGACAGCAATGAATACCGACGGGAACCTTTCTTTCACTACAATCCCGCCACCCCGCCCGGTATCGCATGAATCTGGCGGGGTTTTTGCTAGTGGTTTGGTGTGCCCACAAGGTGCTGCCTGATCTGAAAACAACAACCGAAGCGAAGAGCTGTTAAGCGCAGTTCAAAACACGGAGAAATCAATGGACGTCTTTCTGCAGCAGGTCATCAACGGCTTGGTCATGGGCAGCATGTACGCCTTGGTGGCCTTGGGCTATACCATGGTGTACGGCATCATCAACCTGATCAACTTTGCGCACGGAGAAGTGCTGATGGTGGGCGCTTTGACGAGCTGGTCTGCCATCGGCATGATGCAGGGCGCCATGCCCGGCGCACCGGGCTGGGTCATATTGATTTTGGCCACATTGATCGCCTGTGTGGTGGCGGTGGTGCTCAACTTCACCATCGAAAAAATTGCTTACCGGCCTTTGCGCAACAGCCCCAAGCTGGCCCCCCTGATCACCGCCATTGGCATGAGCATCTTGCTGCAGACCTTGGCCATGATCATCTGGAAGCCCAACTACAAGGCTTACCCCACACTGCTCTCCAGCACCCCCATCAACATGGGTGGCGTGGTGATCACGCCCACACAAATCATGATTTTGGGCGTCACGGCCGTGTCCTTGGCCATCTTGATGTGGCTGGTCAATTACACCCGCTTGGGCCGTGCGATGCGGGCCACATCCGAGAACCCGCGTGTGGCCGCCTTGATGGGCGTCAAGCCTGACATGGTCATCTCGGCCACCTTTGTGATTGGTGCTGTGTTGGCCGCCATTGCCGGTGTGATGTACGCCTCCAACTACGGCACGGCGCAACACGCGATGGGCTTCTTGCCTGGCCTCAAAGCCTTCACCGCTGCGGTGTTTGGCGGCATTGGCAACCTGGCCGGAGCCGTCATTGGCGGTATTTTGTTGGGCCTGATCGAAGCCATTGGCTCGGGCTACATCGGTTATCTGACGGGGGGTGTGTTGGGCAGCCATTACACCGACATTTTTGCGTTCATTGTTTTGATCATCGTGTTGACCCTGCGCCCTTCGGGCCTCATGGGTGAACGTGTGGCCGATCGCGCTTGATGGAGGTGAACATGAAAAACAACAAGACACTTCAGTACATCCTGATCGGCGCAGCGCTCATCGCCTTGCCCCTGATCCTGCAAATGTTTGGCAACGCCTGGGTGCGCATCGCCGACATGGCCTTGCTCTACATCCTGCTGGCCATTGGCCTGAACATCGTGGTGGGCTACGCGGGTCTGCTTGACCTGGGTTATGTGGCTTTCTTCGCGGTGGGGGCTTACATGTATGGCCTGCTGTCGTCGCCGCATCTGACCCAGACTTTTGCGTGGATCGCTGCGGCTTACCCCACGGGCATGCACATGCCCATTTGGCTCATCTTGCCTGTGGCTGCCGCTTTGGCGGGCTTGTTCGGCATGCTGTTGGGGGCGCCCACGCTCAAGCTGCGCGGCGACTACCTGGCCATCGTGACCTTGGGCTTTGGTGAAATCATCCGTGTGTTCATGAACAACCTGGACCACCCGGTGAACATCACCAACGGCCCCAAGGGCTTGTCCCAGATCGATCCCATTTCGATCTTTGGTGTGAACCTGGGTCAAAAGCTGATGATTGGCGACTTCGAAATCGCCTCGGTCTCGCTTTACTACTACCTGTTCCTGAGTCTGGTGCTGGTGACCATTGTCGTTTCGCACCGCTTGGAGGTGTCCCGCATCGGCCGCGCTTGGATGGCCATTCGTGAAGACGAAATCGCCGCCAAGGCCATGGGGCTGAACACCCGCAACCTGAAGCTGCTGGCCTTTGGCATGGGCGCCACTTTTGGAGGTGTGTCAGGTGCGATGTTTGCGGGCTTCCAGGGCTTCATCTCACCCGAGTCCTTCAGCCTGATGGAGTCGGTGATGATCGTGGCCATGGTGGTTCTTGGCGGGCTGGGCTATCTGCCGGGTGTGATTCTGGGGGCCATTTTGTTGTCGGCTTTGCCTGAGGTGCTACGCTATGTGGCCGGCCCCTTGCAGGAGATGACCGGGGGGCGCCTCGACGCGGCCATCTTGCGCCAGTTGCTGGTGGCCCTGGCCATGATCGTGATCATG
>JBIKRC010000210.1:0-4381 GCA_044349375.1 Limnohabitans sp. | reverse complement strand
CAGCGAGATCACTGTGACCGCTGGCGTGATGAAGCACGCATCAGGCCAGTCAGCACACTACGGCCAAATGGTGGCCGCGGCTTCGGGCAGCACGCCCTCGGGCATCCAAACCAAATCGCGCGAAAAGTGGCAGCTCATCGGCCAACCCGCCCCGCGCACTGACATCCCGTCCAAAGTCACAGGTCAAGCTCAGTTTGGTGCCGATGTGCGCCTGCCCGGCATGCTGTTTGCCGCGGTGCAGATGTGCCCCATGCTGGGCGGCAGCGCTGCGTCCATGGACACGAAAGACGCCTTGGCGTTGAAAGGTGTTTCCAAAGTTGTGCCGCTGGACGCCTGGGGCGGCGGCACCGCAGGCTTGGCCGTGGTGGGCCAAACCACCTGGCACGCACGCCAAGGCGTGCAGGCCGTCAAAGTGCAGTGGCAGCCCCCTGCCACGGGCGCATTGGACACCCAGCGCATCCAGGCCGACTTGCTCAAGGCCTTGAACGAAGAGAGCGGCTTCACCTTCCATGAACAAGGCGTGCCCACCCAAGCCGAAAAAGCCGCCGCCACCCGCATCGATGCGCTTTACCAAGCGCCCTACCTGGCCCACGTCACGATGGAGCCGATGAACTGCACCGCGCAAGTCAAAGATGGCAAGGTGGACATCTGGGTGCCCACCCAAGTGCCGCAAATGGCCCGTGACATGGCCGCCAAAGTGGCCAAGGTCGACAAAGACAACATCACCGTCCACGTCACCCAATTGGGCGGTGGTTTCGGTCGTCGCCTGGACGTCGACTTTATCGGTCAAGCCGTGCAAGTGGCCATGGCCTGCGATGGACAGCCGGTGCAGCTGAGCTGGTCACGCGAAGAGGACATGAAGCACGACTTTTACCGGCCCATGCACCTGGCCAAGTTCCAGGCCTCGCTGGACGATAAAGGTGAAGTCAGCAGCTTGCGCATCAAGTCAGCCGGTGACGCCATCACCCCGCGCTGGATGGCGCGTGCAGCGCCGCACCTTTCGGGCCCCATCGACATGCCGGACAAGACCACCGCGGAAGGCCTGTTCGATTTGCCCTACGGTTTTGCCAGCCAGCACATGAGCCATGTGGCCACGAAGTCCGGCGTGCCCGTGGGCTTTTGGCGCTCGGTTGGCCATTCGCACAACGCATTCTTCTCGGAAAGCTTCATCGACGAACTGGCCGCTGCCACGAAGCAAGACCCGCTGGCCTTCCGCCTGAAGCTGTTGAAAGACGCACCACGCTACGCCGCCGTGCTGCAGCTGGCGGCTGACAAAGCGGCTTGGGGCTCGCCCCTGCCCGCAGGCCGTGCGCGGGGCATCGCGCTGCACAAATCCTTTGGCTCCATCGTGGCCCAAGTGGCCGAGGTGTCCTTGGCCAACGGCCAGATCCGCGTACACCGCGTGGTGTGCGCCATCGACTGCGGCACCGTGGTCAACCCCGGCACCGTGGCCCAGCAAATGGAAAGCAGCGTGGTCTACGCCCTGAGCGCGGCACTCTTCGGCAAGATCGACATCGTGGGCGGCGTGGTGCAACAAAGCAACTTTGCTGACGCCCCCATGCTCACGCTCAGCCAGACCCCGGTGGTGGAAACCCACATCGTGCCCAGCACCCGCCACCCGGCAGGCGTGGGCGAACCGGCGGTGCCGCCCTTGGCACCGGCGGTGGGCAACGCGCTGTTTGCCCTCACGGGCAAGCGGCAAAGGGCCTTGCCTTTGGGGGTGTGAGCTCAGCCCCCACGCATCGTCTTGAGGATTTTCTGGCCACCACGGCCATTGGCCTCCATGCCCAGACGCTTTTGTTCGGCGCGGATCGCCTCGCGCGATTTGTCGCCCAGCATGCCGTCGATGGGGCCAATGTCGTGGCCGCGCATCGTCAGCAGGCCCTGCAACTCGCGCCGCTCGGCGCGTGACAAGCCAGCATCGTCGGTCGGCCAAGGCGTGGCGAAGGGGCCACCGCCGCGCAGGCGGTCGCTCAGGTGGGCAATCGCCAAGCCGTAGCTTTCAGCGGCGTTGTAACTGTAGAGCGCATCAAAGTTGCGTGTCACCAAAAACGCCGGGCCGTTGGCACCGGCCAGCGTCAGCAAGCCCACGTTGCCCAAGCTTTCTGGCAAGGCAGCGCCATCGATGCGGCGCACGCCACGGGCGGTCCATTCAGACACCGGGCGCTTGCTGCGGCGGCCCTCTCCGGCCAAAGAGATGCCTGCTGGCAACTTGACTTCAATGCCCCAAGGCAAGCCACGCTGCCAGCCTGCTCGGGCCAAAAAGTTGGCCGTTGACCCCAGCGCGTCCACGCTGCTGTCCATCAGGTCGGCGCGGCCGTCGCCGTCAAAGTCCACCGCCAGGCGCTCAAAGGTGCTGGGCATGAACTGGGTGTGGCCAAAGGCCCCCGCCCACGATCCCACGAAACGCTCAGGTGCGATGTGCCCGGCTTGCAAAATGCGCAGCGCCGCAAAAAATTCGCCTCTGAAATAGCTTTGCCGACGCCCGTGGCACGACAAGGTGCCCAGCGCCTGCACCAACGGGTATTTGCCAAAGGTCTGGCCAAAATTGCTCTCCACGCCCCAGACCGCGACCACCGTGACCGGGTCCACGCCAAAGCGCTCTTCGGCACGCGCCAGCGCTGGGCGGTGCTGGGCCAAACGCGCCGTGCCATCCGTCACACGCTCCTCGTCCACCAGAGCCGACATGTAGTCCCAAATGGCAGTGCGAAATTCGGGCTGGAAGTTCAGCTTCTCAATCACGCTGAAGTCAGCCTGCAGGCCAGCCGTGTGGCGCGCCCAGGTGGCGTCGCTCACCTTGCCCGTGCGCGCAGCCGGGCGCAGCTCGGCCATGCAGGCCGACAAATCGGTGCTTTGCGCCCAAGCGGCGGGGGCGAGCAAAGCACTGGCCAGCACAAGGGCGGTGGTGAATGGGTTGGATGGACGTGGTGTCATGAAGAAAAGCCCCTGAAAATTTATTGATTGCCCGAAATCGGCCCATCGGCATACAACCATGACACATCCATGACCCGCTCCCCCATGAGCCGCATCGACAGGTTGCGCCCCAGCGCCACAGGGCCAGTCGCGTGAAAAATGTGGCCGTTGCGGATGGCGCGTGTTTGCACGCGGGCGTTGCGCGCCCAGCGTTGCACCGCATAGGCCTGCAACTGCTGGACGACCGATGCACTGCCTGTGCTCAAGCTCTGCGCCAGCACCTGTGCGTCTTCGATCGCCATACCCGCGCCCTGCGCCAAATAGGGCCGCATGGGGTGAGCGGCATCCCCCAGCAAAGCCACACGTCCCTGAGCCATTTGGCTGGGTGCACTCATGGGCGCTCGGTCGTGCAGCGCCCACTGGCGCCAGACCGTCACCGATGCCAGTCGTTCGTGCAAATCACGGCCCACCGCGCCCATGGCCTGCATCAGCGCCTGAGCGTGCCCGGCTGCGTCCCAAGCTTCGGCCTGCGCAGGTTTGTCGCCATGCACGATGGCCACCAAATTGAGCCACTGCCCGCTGCGCACCGGGTAATGCACCACATGCAGTCGCGGCCCCATCCACACGGTGACCTGGTCGCTGCGCAAGTGAGCAGGCAAATCGGCCTGCGCCACGAGCGCCCGATACGCCAGGTGCCCGGTAAAGCGTGCCGGAGCATCGCCCAGCAACTGCTGGCGCACCGCGCTCCACACGCCGTCGGCCCCGATCAAGGCGCTGGCTTTCAGGCTGGCGCAATTGGCCGTATCCACTTGCAAACCTTCTGGGGTTTCACGCCAGCCCTTCACAGTCTGATTCAGATTAACATCCACACCCGCAGCCTGGGCCGCTACGTGCAGCAAGCTTTGCAGGTCGCCACGGTGGATGGTGGCGTAAGGTGCGCCATAAAGCGCCTGCGCCCGCTCGCCCAAGCGCAAGCTGCCCAACACTTGACCCGTATGAGCGTCCCGCGCCTGCAAGAACTTGGGGAAAGCCGCCACCTGCGACAGCGCCGCACCCAAGCCCCAGGCCTGCAAAATGCGCGTCACATTCGGCCCGATCTGGATGCCCGCGCCCACCTCGCTCAGCTGCGCTGCGCGCTCGAGCAACTGCGCCGGGACCCCGCGCTGCGCACACGCCACAGCAGCGGCCAGGCCGCCAATACCGCCGCCTGCAATCACCACCTGTTTGTGCTCTTGGCTTGTCATGCTGGGATTGTGCGGCAAGCCCCGATTTCAAGACTCAAGCACTTGATCAAAGGCGCGTGCATCAAGCGCCCATCAACACCGGCAAACCCTGCACCGCAGAAAAATCCCGGTCATGCGTGACCAGGGCAGCTGCCCCAATCTGCAGCGCCGAGGCCAGCTGCACCGCATCGGGCAGCTTCAGGCGGTATTGCACCCGCAACTGCGCCGCCAGGCTGGCAATTGCG
>JBIKRC010000209.1:0-4382 GCA_044349375.1 Limnohabitans sp. | reverse complement strand
TGCCTCACACCTTGCTGGATGTGCACATCCTGGCCAAGCTCATGCTGTGGTTCACCTGGCCAGCCTGGCCTTTGGCGCTGTGGTCCTTGTGGCGCTGGCGGGGCCAGCTGTCGCAAGTTTGGCGCTACCCGCACTTGGCTTTGCCGTTGTGGTTCGTCACCGTCACGGTGGGGGCCACCTGGTTCACCGGCTTTTCTGACCGGGCCCTGCTCTTGGCTCTGCCCGGTATAGCCGCACTGGCCGCTTTTGCGCTGCCCACTTTGCGGCGCAGCCTCGGAGCCTTGATCGACTGGTTCACCCTGCTGTTTTTCAGCATTTGCGCACTCACCATCTGGGTGGTCTGGATCGCCATGCAAACAGGCTTTCCGGCCCAACCTGCGGCCAACGTCGCCAAACTGGCCCCCGGCTTTTTACCGGCGTTTTCGGCCCCGGCATTTGCACTGGCCTTGTTGGCCACCTTGGCTTGGGCCAGCTTGGTCAAGTGGCGCATTGGCCACCACCGCGCTGCCATCTGGAAAAGCATGGTCTTGCCTGCCTCTGGCGCCGTGCTGTGCTGGCTGTTGCTGATGAGCCTGTGGCTGCCCTTGCTCAACTTTGCCCGCAGCTACGGCCCTACAGTGCAAAAAGTGCAAGTCGTCACTGGCACCGCCCGTTGCTTGCAATACGCGGGCATCAGCCAGGCGCAAGGCGCGGCCCTGTTGTTTCATGCGCAGGTACGCCTGCAGGCGGCCACCCAACCCAGTGCCGAGTGTCCCTGGCTGGTCATGGACGAAAAGAACCTGCCCTTGCTGGACGATCGCCTCCAAGCCTTGGGCTGGACCCTCGAAGCCACAGCCGCCCGATTGGGTGAGCGCAGCGACCGTCTGCTGATCTTCCGCCCCTCTCAGCCACACCAAAACGACACGCCCACCCAGCCAGACGCGGCCAGCAACTGAGCCATGTCCGAGCTGCGCACCATCTCCCGCCATGCGGGCACTGTGCTGGTCGGGCAGTTGGCCGTCATGGCCTTTGGCGTGGCCGACACGGTGATTGCCGGGCGCTACAGCCCGCATGCGCTGGCCGTACTGTCTCTGGCCTCGTCGATCTACATCAGCATTTATGTGGCGCTCAATGGCATGCTGCAAGCGCTGCTGCCGGTCTGGGCCGAGCTGCATGGCGGCAACCGACGCGCTGAGATCGGTCGCTCGGTGCGCCAAGCGCTGTACATCTCGGCGATCGCGGCAGCGCTGGGCATCACCGGTTTGTGGTTTCCCGACCCTTGGCTGTCATGGACCCAAGTGCCCACCGAGCTGTGGCCCGATGTGCGGGCCTATTTGCGCGTGCTGGCGGTGGCGTTGGTGCCTTCCTTGCTGTTTCGCATGTACAGCACGCTCAACCAAAGCCTGGGCTACCCGCGTCTGGTCACCTGGCTGCAAGCGGGCGCTTTGCTGGTCAAGATTCCTTTGTCGGTGCTGCTGACCTTTGGCGCGGGCGATGTGCCGGGCCTGGGCGTGGTGGGCTGCGCCTGGGCCACGCTGGTGGTGAACAGCCTGATGATGCTCACCGGGCTGTGGCTCTTGCGCACGCAAGACATTTACCGCCCCTACCAGCTGTGGCGTCTGCCTGAAAAACCCCAATGGCCCGTGCTGGTGCACTTTTTGCGCCTGGGCGTGCCCGCCGGGCTGTCCATCATGGTGGAGGTGACGTCATTCACCCTGATGGCGCTGTTCATTGCGCGCCTGGGCTCGGTGGCCTCGGCCAGTCACCAGATCGCGGCCAGCCTGGCCTCGGTGCTGTACATGGTGCCGCTGGCCCTGGGCATCGCCAGCAGCGCCCGCACCGGTTACTGGTTGGGCGCAGGTCACCCCCAGCGCGCCCGGCAAGCAGCGGGCTTGGGCATTGGCCTGGCCATCGGCGCGGCCGTGCTGTGCGCTGCAGCCTTGCTGCTGGGCCGCGAAGCCATCGCCCATGCTTTTACCAACGACCCTCTGGTGGCACAAACCGCCATGGTGTGGCTGGTCTGGGTGGCCATTTACCACCTGGCCGATGCGGTGCAGGCGGTCTGCGTTTTCTTGCTGCGCTGCTACCGCATCACCATCGCGCCCCTGTTGATCTACACCGCATTTTTGTGGGGCTTCGGTTTGTACGGCGGTTACCTGTGGGCCTACGATGATTCAGCACTGAGCGGCTGGCTGCAATGGACCGGCCGCCCGGCTGTAGACACATTCTGGATCAGCAGCAGCTTGGCCCTGGCCTTGGTGTCGGCGCTGTTTGCGGCGCTGGTCTGGCGTGCGGCCCGGTCTGGCACCGGCTCAACCACCCAAGTCTGAAGCACCGGCCTTTGGCTTCGACCTGGCCGGCATTCATCAAAAATTCACACAAAACAACGACATTGGTCTTTTTAATGCTGCACCCACGCCATGACACCCACCCACGCCATCGATGAAGCCCAAATGCGCCAGCTGCGCGAAGACCTGCTGGACAGCATGGACGAAGAGCTTGAGCTGGAGCTCGACGACCGCTGGGGCGCTGAAGCAGCGGCCACCGATGGCCAAGTGGGTGACCGTATCCGTTATTTCCGCGAACTTTTGCGCCTGCAGTCCGAGCTGGTGATGCTGCAAGACTGGGTGGTCAAAACCGGCCACCGCATGGTCATCCTGTTTGAGGGCCGTGACGCCGCAGGCAAAGGCGGCGTGATCAAACGCATCACGCAGCGCCTGAACCCCCGCGTGTGCCGCGTGTCCGCCCTGCCCGCCCCGAACGACCGCGAAAAAACCCAGTGGTACTTTCAGCGCTACATCTCGCACCTGCCCGCTGCGGGCGAAATCGTGCTGTTTGACCGCAGCTGGTACAACCGCGCTGGCGTCGAAAAAGTCATGGGGTTTTGCAACGACGAAGAATACGAAGAGTTCTTCCGCTCGGTGCCCGAGTTCGAAAAAATGCTGGTGCGCAGCGGCATTCAGCTGGTGAAGTACTGGTTCTCCATCACCGATGACGAGCAACACGCACGCTTTTTGGGCCGCATCCACGACCCGCTGAAGCAGTGGAAACTCAGCCCCATGGACCTGGAAAGCCGCCGCCGCTGGGAAGACTACACCCGCGCCAAAGAAACCATGATCGAGCGCACCCACATTCCCGAAGCACCTTGGTGGGTGGTGCAGGCTGTGGACAAGAAAAAAGCGCGACTCAATTGCATTGACCACTTGCTCAGCCAAGTCCCCTACCACGAGGTCGAGCACCCGCAAGTGGATCTGCCCGGGCGTGTACGCAACCCCGACTACATCCGCCACCCGGTGCCGTCTGAAATGATCGTGCCCGAAAAATACTGAGCAGGGGTTGCGCTTTTTTGTAGGTCGGTGCCTTCAGGTCCGACATGCGCGACGTTGATCACTGCCCTTTCAAGCCAAGATCTGCAGTAAAGCCTGGCCCATGCGAATCTGCACACCCGGCGCTATGCCCTCAGCCAAGGCAAAGCCCTGTGGCACAAAGACCAAAATGGTCGAGCCGTGCTCGAACCAGCCCATTTCCTGGCCCTTGACGTAGGCCGCATCACAGGGCATTTCGTTCGGGCCTTTGTAGCGCAGGTTGAGCAACACATCAACCGCATGAAAGCGCATGCTGGCCACCAACACCGCCGCCACGGGCACGATCAAAAACGGCAAGCCCTCTTGCGTTTGCATGTGCAAGACCGCCCGTTCGTTTTTGCAAAACAGCTCTTGCACACGCGCAAGGGCCACCGGATTCACATTCCAGGTGTCGCCCGAGATGTAAGTCACATGCTGGAGGCGAACATCGTGCGGCGCATGGAAACGGTGGTACATGCTGCTGGTCAGGCGCAACGTGATGTAAGTGCCTCCTTCGAGTGCAGCTGGCCAATGCTGGCAGTGCGCGGATGTGCTCAGCAAAGTTTCCAACTGATAAGGGAAACCTTTGGCCTGAAAAACCTGGCCTTGCGTGATCGTGCCGCAGGCCCCCACGATGGCATCGCATGGCGAGGTCATGAGCGCAGGGTCCGGGTTGACCACCCGAGCCCCGGGCTTGAGCTCTCGCGTGAAGCACGCATGCAAGCTGTCAAATTGCGTGTGCTTGGCGTCGCTCAAGTCCAGATCACTGAACAAGCGCCAAACCGCCATGGACAACTTGACCACCCAAGGGTGTCGGATCTGGCTCCACCAGCCCATGAATCGGGTCAGGGTGATGCGCGGGATGCGGTTGGTGAGCAAGAAATTCAGGTCTTCTTGCAGCATCCATTTTTGAAAAAATCGTCGAATCTTCATCATGTTGTCACTCAATTTGAATAAAAAGAAATTTCATTGACACAAGGAAACTGCTGTGAACCCCACTTGGATCAGTTTGGGCGTGCTGGCCGCATTGGCCCCAAGCCTGCATCGGCGCATACAACT
>JBIKRC010000208.1:0-4395 GCA_044349375.1 Limnohabitans sp. | reverse complement strand
CGATGGATGACCCCGAGGTGATTCAGGCTTTGCGCAAGACCGGTGTGGAAGAAATAGGACGCATGCCACTGACCCAAATCAGTGAGCAAATGCGACTGGACAATGTGAAGTGGGGCGATGTGATTCGCCGCGCCAAAATCACCATGGACAGTTGAACTGGCGGGTTTGGCCTTCGGCACGCGCGCTGACTTCAGGCGTTGGGTCGCGCCTTGTCGCGGTACTGATCAAACACCGCGCCTTGCTGAAACAAAGCCTCGGTGTCTTGGGCTGAATAGCCAAGCTCGGCCAGCACCGATGCCGAGTGTTGGCCCAACCAAGGCGCAGGCATGCGAATGCTGCCCAGCGCACCGCTGGATTTGATGGGCAAGCCCAAGGTCTTCATCGGGCCAATGATGGGGTGATCGATGTCATGCACCATTTTTCGGGCCAAGACATGGGGGTCCCTCATGGTTTGCTCGTAACCAAAAACAGGGCCGCCCGGAATGCCCACCGCATCCAGCAGCGTCACCCAGTGGGCCGTTGTGTGTTGCGTGGTGACCGATTCAATGTCGCGTTCCAGGGCATCCACGTTTTTGACCCGCAAAGCCTGGGTACGGTAGTCCGGGCGTTCAAGCCACTCGGGCTGGGCGATGACTTTTTCACAAAAGGCCAGCCACATTTTTTGGGTGCCCGCTCCCACGGTCACGTAGCCGTCTTGTGTGCGATAGGCTTGGTAGGGTGCAGAGCGTCTGTGCCGTGTGCCTGTGGCGGTGGGGATTTCGCCAGAGCCAAAAAACGCCCCGAATTCCCAAGGGGTCCAGGCCAGCCCCGCCTCTAGCAGCGAGGTCTCCAGGTACTGGCCTTCGCCAAAACGCAGCTTGCCAATCAGGGCACCCAAAATGCCCGACAGGGCCGTGACGCCGCTGGCAATGTCGTTCATGGCAATGCCCACTTTGGCTGGGCGTCCGCCGGGTTCGCCCGTCATCATCATGATGCCGGACATGCCTTGGGCAATGATGTCGTAGCCCCCTTTTTGGCCATACGGCCCAGTCTGGCCAAAGCCCGACATGGATGCGTAAATCACGCCGGGGTTGTGCGCGCGAATGCTCTCGTAGTCCAGCCCCATGCGCTTGACCACACCGGGGCGGAAGTTTTCCATCACGATGTCGGCCTGTGCAGCCAACTGGTGGGCGATCTTGAGACCGGCTGGGTCTTTCAGGTTCAGGGCGATGCTTTTTTTGTTGCGGTTGAGCACTGCAAAACAATACGACTCGCCATTGACTTGTGGCTCAAATTGGCGAGAGGTGTCGCCTTTGTCGGCGTTTTCGAGTTTGATGACATCGGCCCCCATGTCGCCCAGCACCATGGCGCAATAGGGGCCAGCCAACACGTTGGTCAAGTCGAGGACACGCAGGTTAGACAATGGAAGTTTCATGGGAGGGCTTTCGTGGATCAGCGATAAAGTTTCAGCGGCCAGTGAATACAGCTTTGCGCTTTTCCATGAAGGCGGTACGCCCTTCGGTGAAGTCGGCGCTGTTGAAGCATTGCGCCACCAAGCGGTCGCACAGAGCGACGTCGCGCAAGGCATCGTCTTTGACGATCTCGCCCACAATGGTTTTGATGGACGCCACGGTCAGGGGCGCATTGGCCGAAATGGTGTCGGCATATTGCTGCACAAAGCCGAGCAATTCATCCTTGGGGACCATGCGGTTGATCAAGCCCATGGCCAGTGCTTCAGCAGCACTGAATTGACGAGCAGTGAAAAATATTTCCTGTGCAAACGCCGGACCCACCACGTCCACCAGTTTTCGCACGCCATCGAATTCGTAGCCCAGCCCCAGTTTGGCCGCAGGCACCGCAAAACGCGCGTTGTCGGCCGCAATGCGAATGTCACAGTTCAAAGCCACGCCCACGCCACCTCCGATGCAATAGCCCTGAATCATGGCCAAGGTGGGTTTGTTGAGTTTTTTCAAGGCCTGCGTGCCTCGTTCGGCCACTTCGTCGTAATGGCGGGTGGCCTGCGCCGAGTCACGTTGCTCGGCGAATTCCGAGATGTCAGCGCCCGAGACAAAGGCCTTGTCGCCCGCCCCCTGCACCACCACCACCCGTATGTCTTCATCGCGCGCAAAGTCGTTTGCAATGTCTGCCAGTCCCTGCCACATCTCCAGTGACACGGCGTTGTGCCGGGCCGGGTTGTTGAAGGTGATCCAGCCCACATGCTGGTCTTTGTGGGCAGTCATCTTGTCGGTTTTCAAAATGATCATGAGGCGACTCCAAAGGGATTTATCCCAGTATGTGCCGCAACGGTTTGCGCAAAGGTTACCCGTGCGACAGACGCCCAAGAGAGGTTGGGCCACCGACCAAACTAAAGCACTACCCCCACACGGATGATCTATCGGTGCAAAATATCATCCATGATCGGTATGCATTGAATGAATATCAAAGACCTGGACCTGAACCTTTTGCGTTTGTTTGACGCGGTGTGGCGCACGCGCAGCGTGAGCCTGGCCGCTCAGCAACTGGGCATGTCGCAACCGGCGGCCAGCCAGGGTTTGGCGCGTTTGCGGACCATGTTGGGCGATGCCCTGTTTGAGCGCAGCGGCTCGGGCGTGCGGCCCACGCCGCGCGCCGACCGGCTGGCGCAGGGGGTGCAAATCGCGCTGGCCACGATCGAAGAGGCCTTGAACGCCTCGCAGGTGTTTGACCCGCAGCGGTCCAAGCGTGTGCTGCGGGTGCACCTGAGCGACATTGGCGAAGCGCGTTTTTTACCTGAGCTGGTGCTGGTCTTGCAGCGCATGGCACCGGGCATGCGGCTCGAAGCCAGGCCCGTGCCGCACGACCAAATTGCAGCAGCCTTGGACAACGGCCAGCTGGACCTGGCGATCGGTTTTTTGCCAGAAGTCAGCGACACCTTGCACCAGCCCTTGCTGAGCGATCGCTACGTGGTGCTGATGCGCCAAGGCCACCCGGTGGTCAAGCGATGGAGCCAGTTGCAAAAAAAGGCTGGGGCGTCTCCCGATGCAACGCATGCCTTGTTGGCAGAGCTGGAATTTGCTGCCGTGCGCACGCATGCCGACACGCTGCGCATTCTGGAGTTGATGCATTGGCAACACCGCCTGCGCCTGACCGTGAGCCATTTTCTGTCGTTGCCCGGCATCGTGCGCAGCAGCGATCTGGCGGTGCTCATGCCGCGCAACTTTGCGCAAGGCTTTGCACAGGCGGGCGAGTTGGCCATCATCGAGCCTGATTTGCCCTTGCGCGATTTCACCGTGTCCATGCACTGGAGTCAGCGCTTTGACAAAGACCCGTGCCTGCAATGGCTGCGTGCCACCGTGGCCCAATTGTTCAGCACCTCCTCCCCCAAGCCATGAGCACTTTCAAACCTTATCTGAGCGCCATTGAAGCCCCCAGCCTGGCCGATGTGCAAGCTTGGCAGGGCTTGACCCTGCTGGAATTTGGCACCGGGTGGTGCGGCCACTGCCGCGCCGCGCAGCCCCTGATCGCCCAGGCATTGACCGCACAGCCACATTGGCAGCACTGCAAAGTCGAAGACGGCCCCGGCCGTGCGCTGGGTCGCCATTACCGCGTCAAGATGTGGCCCACCTTGGTGTTGTTGCGCGATGGGCAGGAGGTGGGGCGACTGGTGCGGCCTGCGGCCGCGCAGGACATTGAAAGCGTCATGTCAAAGGCTTGATGAGGTGGTGGGGCACCTGATTTTGCATTTTTGGAACTGTTTGACGGATTCCGTATTGCAGAATAAAATCGCTTCATGATCCATTCGTTCATTTGTGCGGACACTGAGGCTTTGTTTCGAAGCCAGGCGGTGCCCAGGTTCAACAATATCGAGCGCGTGGCTCGGCGTAAGTTGTTGCAGCTGCATGCCGTCACTGAATTGATCAGCTTGAGAGTGCCACCCGGCAATCACCTGGAAGCCTTGAAGGGCGATCGAAAAGGAAAGCACAGCATTCGCATCAACGATCAATGGCGAATCTGTTTTGTTTGGCACGACAACGGCGCTTACCAAGTCGAAATAGTGGACTACCACTGAGGAGTTGAAGATGACTGAATCACTTGACGAAATCCACCCCGGCGAAATTTTGTTGGAAGACTTCATGAAGCCCATGGGGATTACCGCGCGTCAGCTGGCCGCTGACATTGATGTGTCGCCCAGCCGAATCAGCGATCTGGTCAATGGCAACCGCCCCGTGACGGCTGATACCGCCTTGCGTTTGGGGCTGTTTTTCAACATGGAGCCCCGTTTTTGGCTGAACCTGCAAACCGAGTACGACATGCGCCAAGCCTCGAGAACGCTCACTGCTGCCATTGCGCCACGCATTCGGGTGTTCCAACAGCCAGCCTCAGCTTGATCCAGCGGGGGCTGGATATCCTTAAGCTAGCAGCGCCCCAGCGTCCTCA
>JBIKRC010000207.1:0-4409 GCA_044349375.1 Limnohabitans sp. | reverse complement strand
AACCTTTGGCGTGGAGCAGCGCTTTGGCTTCAACAAGATCACCCCTGCCTTGTGGCTGGGTGACATGGCCAAAGGGCTGGTGCTGGGTTTGGCGCTGGGCCTGCCCCTTTTGTGGGTGGTGCTGTGGCTCATGCAAGCCGGGGGCGCGTGGTGGTGGCTTTGGGCTTGGGGGGTGTTGGTGGGTTGGCAGTTGTTTTTGATGGCCATTGCCCCCAATGTGATCATGCCGCTGTTCAACAAATTCACGCCTTTGGAAGACGAGTCGCTCAAGGCCCGCGTGCAGGGCCTGATGCAACGCGCGGGCTTCACCGCCAAAGGGTTTTTTGTGATGGACGGCAGCCGCCGCTCGGCGCATTCCAATGCTTTTTTCACAGGCTTTGGGGCGAGCAAGCGCGTGGTGTTTTTTGACACCTTGCTCAAGCAACTGAGCCCTGCTGAAATGGAAGCAGTGCTGGCCCATGAGTTGGGCCACTTTAAACACAAGCACATCGTCAAAATGATGGTCACCAGCTTTGCCATGACGCTGGCGGGGTTGGCGCTGCTGGGTTGGTTGGCGCAGCAGATTTGGTTTTACACGGGCCTGGGCGTGATGCCCAATTTGTCAGGCAGCAACGATGCGCTAGCGCTGGTGTTGTTCATGCTGTTCACGCCTGTGTTCACACTGTTCTTCGCGCCCGTGTCGTCCTGGCGCTCGCGCCAGCAAGAGTTCGAGGCCGATGCCTATGCGGTGTCACAAACGCCAGGCCAAGACTTGTCTTCGGCGTTGCTCAAGCTCTACCAAGACAATGCTTCGACTCTGACACCTGATCCGTTGTATGTGAAGTTTTACTATTCGCACCCGCCGGCCAGCGAACGTCTGTTGAGGATGAAAAACGCATGAGCACCTTGGAAGTTCGCGCCCTCAAACCCACCGAGGTGATCATGGCGCTTGGCCAAATTTCGGGCTGGCATTTGTCGGGCGATGGGGAAAACGTCGCCATCGAAAAAACCTTTGAGTTTGCCCAACACACGCATGCGCTGCTGTTTATCAACAGCGTGGGCTGGTTGTCTGAAAAGCTCAACCACCACCCGGAGCTGGTCTTGACTTATCGCCGCTGCGCAGTGCGCTGGAACACACACGACGTTCATGGTTTGAGCCGATTGGACTTTGAAGCAGCCTCGCAAACCGATGACTTGTTGCCGGTATGAAGCGGCATGAATAAACCCAAAGCTCGCCCGGCCTTGCCCCAGGCCAACGATCTGGAATCAGGCTTGGTGGTGGCCACTTATGGCCGCCATTGCTTGGTGGAGACGCCCGAAGGCCGCCGCCTGATTTGCCACCCGCGTGGCAAGAAAAACCAAGTGGTGGTGGGCGACCAGGTGCTGTGGCAAATCGCAGGCGACGAGGGCAGCATCGAAAAACTGCAAGAACGCCGCAACCTGTTTTACCGACAAGACGAAATCCGCACCAAGTCCTTCGCAGCCAACTTGGACCGCGTGTTGATCTTGATCGCAGCCGACCCGGAGTATTCAGAAAGCCAACTCTCGCGTGCCTTGGTGGCGGCCGAAGCTGAGCGCATCACGCCCATCATCGCGCTCAACAAAAGTGACTTGGCCCAGCCCTTTGCCCAAGCTTGGGAGCGCCTGGCCCCTTACCGTGCCATGGGTTACAGCGTGATGCCCATCAGCCTGAGCCCGCGCAGCCCGGTGGCCGACGACGGCGTGGCCGCCTTGTGTGCGCATTTGCAAGGCCTGACCACCTTGGTGCTGGGCCCGTCGGGCAGTGGCAAAAGCACGCTGATCAACCGCTTGGTGCCCGATGCGCAGGTGGAAACCGGCGAAATTTCGTTGGCACTCAACTCTGGCAAGCACACCACGACCAGCACGCGATGGTACTGGGTGCCTGCGCTCGATGGGCTTGCTCAAGAAGGTGCTGAAACTGGCGCTCCACGCACCGCCTTGATCGACTCACCCGGCTTTCAGGAGTTTGGCCTGCACCACATCGAGCCCACACGCCTGGCCGACTGCATGCCCGATTTGCGAAAGCATTTGGGCGGCTGCAAGTTCTACAACTGCACGCATTTGCACGAACCCGGTTGCGCCGTGTTGGCGCAAGTTGAAACCGCTGAGCATCCCGGCACCATCAGCGTGCGCCGTCACCGTATTTACGCGCAGCTTTTTGAGGAGTTGGGTCAGCAGCGCTGGTGAAGAGCAGGGCGCCTTTAGCCCACCAAATTGGCCATGGTCAGCAAGGCCACCAGCACCAGCCACATGATGACCGTGCGCCAGACCAGGCCCACCACTTGGGCAAAGTGGGCCACGCTGGCCACGCGCCCGGGGGTACTGCTGCTGTCCTGGTTGTCGGGCGTGGTCATGCCCTCGGCCACGGGTTGCAAAGCCGCGCCACCCAAACGGATGTTGATGGCCCCTGCCGTGGCCGCCAGGATCACCCCATCATTGTCTTGCGGAAAATTCTGCGCGTGCTGCCGCCAGCCGTCCATGGCATCTTCAAAGCTGCCCACAATGGCAAAGCCCAAAGCTGTCATGTGCGAGGGCAGCCAGTCGACAGCCTGCCACGCCCTGGTCGAGACGGAGCGCAACACCTCGCTGGGCAAAGAGCCATCGGCTGAAGGTGTTTGCCAGCGGCGCTGGGTAAATTCTGTTAAGCGGTAAATCACCGGGCCCACGGGCCCCAGGCCGATGATGGACAGGGCGGCGTACCAAAAAAACACCCCGAACACATGGCGGTGCGCGGCGATCACCGAGTACTCGATCACGTGCCGCACGATTTCGCTGCGCGGAATTTGCCCCACCTGCACCTGCTGCCATTGCGCCAGCAACTCGCGGGCTTTGTCTTCGTCGCCGTTTTCCAGGGCTTCGCGGATGCCGGTGAAGTGGTGGCTGAATTGCCGGAAACCCAGCGTCGCATACAGCAGGGCCACATTCCACAGCACAGCCACCCACCAGCCCAGCGTCCAATCGAGCAACCAATGCAAGAGCACGGCCAGCAAGGCAGGGGACAAAACCGTGATACCCCACGTCACCCAAGCCTGTGGCCGGGTGCCTGCGTCGAAGGTGCGCACCACCCAGGCCGTCCATTGCTCGACAGCGGCAAAGACCTGGTTGTCGGCCTTGAGGGGGCGGGCTTGCTCCAGCACCAGGGCCAGCAAGATGGCAAAAAAACTCATGGCATTCTCATGTTGACGGGTTAGCAGCCAGGAAGCGGTAGAAATTGCGCAGCATCCCGGCCGTGGCACCCCAGATGAAATGTTCCACCGTCTGGACTTCGCCATTGGGGTCGGTTCGGCACTCCTCGTACGGCATCGAAAACCATTGTCGCTGAGATCCCTGCCACTCGAAGGCATGTCGCCGATGGTTGGCCGGGTTCATCAAAAAAGACAGGGGCACTTCAAACACATCGGCCACTTCGTCTGCATTCAAGCGCAGTTCGAAATCGGTCGAGACCAGGCCAATGACTGGCGTCACCCAAAACGAGGTGCCCGTGATGTAAACCGGCAACTCGCCAATGACCTGCACATGGCGGGCCGCCAAACCGACTTCCTCTTCGGCCTCACGCAAGGCCGTGGCCTGCATGTTGGCGTCCTCGGGGTCCACCTTGCCACCGGGAAAGGCAATTTGACCCGAATGGGTCTTCATGTGAGCGGCGCGGCGCGTCAGGAGCACCGTGGGTGACGAAGCTTGCGGCCCTCGCATCACAATGGGCACCAGCACCGCCGCTTGTGCAGGTGGGCGCTCAGAAGTGAAGCTTTCGCGCACCACTTCCGGCTGCCACACAGGCGGCTGCGCAAACCGGGCCTTCAGGGCTTCGGGCTGCAAAAAAGCAGTCGGCACAGCGGGCATGTCGTGGTCGATTTGCCAAACCGGGACTTGTCGGGGATCAAACAGTGGATTTTTGGACACAGTCGGTCTTTATAACCGACAAGGGCATGCACGCTGGCGCGGCACCGGCGGCGGTCTTGGCCCCAGCGCACAGAGGCCTGGCCGTAAAATGAGCGGGTTGCCCTATTTAGCAACGTTAATGGTTTTACACATATGGATACAGGTCATTTCATGAAACGCGATTATTTCTCTCCCGACGCCCGTTCCGAACGCCGCTTTGGCGAACACCGAGGCGGCACCTGCATGGCTTTGATCGACGGTCGATTCTTGATCTGGCTGGCCCAGCAAGGCGCGATGGGGGCCACCGGCGAGTCGGTCAACCGCCAGGGCTTGATCAGCTTGCTGTCCCAGGCCCTCTCCCACGCGGCGCTGGATGTTGATCTGCGCCGCATTTACTGGTACAGCGACCGATCGGATGGTCTGGTTGTCGACGACCAGATCGTGCGCCTGGTGCAGGCCCACGATGCCGATGGTGGGGCGTCTTTGTTGCGCTCACTGGGCCACGACCTCAAGCAACTGGCCGATCACCA
>JBIKRC010000205.1:0-4428 GCA_044349375.1 Limnohabitans sp. | reverse complement strand
TTGTCGGCGCGCGTGCCGGTGCAAGGCGACGACGAAGTGGCCGATTTGTCCGAACGCTTCAACGCGGCGGCCGCGCGCATCGAAGGCCTGATGGCCTCCCAAAAATCCTTGCTGGCCAACGCCTCGCACGAGCTGCGCTCGCCACTGGCACGCATCCGCATGGGGCTGGAGCTGCTGAACGGCCCTGCGGCCGACTTGGACGCACATGCCCGCAGCCGCGCCGAAATCTTGCGCAACATGGCTGAGCTGGACCAGCTGATCGACGAGATCTTGCTGGCCAGTCGCCTCCACGCCAAAGAAGCCGACATCGGCACCTTGGAGGCGGTGGACCTGGTGGGTCTGTGCGCTGAAGAGTGTGCGCGTGTGGGGGCCGAGCTGGAAGTGCCGCCAGGCCAGTCGCAGCTGGAGGTGCTGGGGGTGGCCAAGCTGCTGCGCCGTCTGGTGCGCAACCTGCTGGAAAACGCAGGGCGGTACGGCGCCAGCGGCCACGACACCGCGCAAGGCCAGGGCATTGCCCTGACCTTGATTCAGCAAGGCCAGACGGTCCGCATCCGGGTGTGTGACCATGGCCCGGGCGTGCCCCTTGACTACCGCGAGCGCATTTTTGAGCCCTTTTTTCGCTTGCCTGGGGCCAGTGAGCGCGTGGGTGGTGTGGGCTTGGGGCTCTCGCTCGTCAAGTCAATTGCCGAGCGCCACGGCGGGCGGGTAGGGTGCGCAGACCGCCCCGGTGGCGGTGCCTGCTTTGAGGTGGACTTGCCCCAAAGCAAAACGGCGAACACCTGAGGGTTCGCCGTGCGCGTGTCGGGCCACCGCAGGGATGGCCGTGTTTGGGTTTCAGTGGTGGTGACCCACCACTTCGCCTGCTTTCAATTGGTAGAGGGTGCCGCAATAAGGGCACTTGGCCTGGCCGGTTTTGGCCACGTCCAGATACACCTTGGGGTGGCTGTTCCAGATCTTCATGTCGGCCTTGGGGCTGGGGCAAAACACACCGCCCTGGGGGTTCAGGTCGGCGGTCAGCAGTTCAACAGTCGCGTTGCTCATGGTTCAAACCTGGGTCAGCCAATGGGCATATTGGGGGTTGCGGCCGTTGACGATGTCAAAGAAGGCGCTCTGGATTTTCTCGGTGATGGGGCCGCGGCTGCCCACGTAGTCGCCCTTGCCCAGCTTGATGCGGTCGAGTTCGCGAATCGGCGTGACTTCGGCGGCGGTGCCCGTGAAGAAGGCCTCGTCGGCGATGTAAACCTCGTCACGCGTGATGCGCTTTTGCACGATCTCTAACCCCAAATCTTTGGCGATGTGGAACACCGTGTTGCGGGTGATGCCGTTCAGGGCGCCAGCGGACAGGTCGGGCGTGTAAATCACACCGTTTTTGACCACAAAAATGTTTTCGCCCGCGCCTTCAGACACAAAGCCCGAGGTGTCGAGCAACAGGGCTTCGTCGTAACCTTCGTCGGTCACTTCCATGTTGGCCAAAATGCTGTTGGTGTAGTTGCTCACCGCTTTGGCCTGCGTCATGGTGATGTTGACGTGGTGGCGGGTGTAGCTGCTGGTCTTCACGCGGATGCCGCGCTTGAGGCCTTCTTCGCCCAAGTACGCACCCCATGTCCAGGCGGCGACCATCAGGTGGATGGTGTTGCCCTTGGGGCTGACGCCCAGTTTTTTGTCACCAATCCAGGTCAAGGGGCGGATGTAGCCGCTTTCCAAGTTGTTCTCGCGCACCACGGCTCGCTGAGCTTGGTTGACCTGGTCTTGTGTGAAGGGGATGGCCATGCGCAAGATTTTGGCGCTGTTGAACAGGCGCTCGGTGTGCTCTTGCAGGCGGAAGATGGCCGTGCCTTGCTCGGTTTTGTAGGCGCGCACGCCCTCAAAAGCGCCGCAGCCGTAGTGCAGGGTGTGGCTCAGCACATGGATCTTGGCATCGCGCCAATCGACCATCTGGCCGTCCATCCAGATTTTGCCGTCACGGTCTGACATGGAGGGAATGACAACGCTCATGAAAGTGTCCTTTGAAGAAGGGGCATTAAACAGTGCAAAAGGGAGATTTTAAGGGCTGACCTGCTCAGGCCGCTGCAGCGTCCATTCGGTCAGCTTGCCGCCCACAAAGGTGCAGCTCACGCTCGATTGGCCCGTGTCGGTCCAGCGGTACACCTCGGGTTGGGCGTCTTTTTCGGTTTGAAGCTCGCCCAAGGCGCGGGTCATGGCGATCACATGCATCAAGGTGGCGCCTTTTTTCAGCTTGGCGTTTAGCATCACCGCGCTGGCCACATGGCCGATCGGGCGATCGGCGGCTTTTTTGAGGATGGTGAGTAAGCGCGTGAAGTGCAGCAACACCCACATGACGATGCCGCCCACGGCCAGGGCGATGCCCGGCCATCCAAAGGCATGCCAAGCCCCAACGGTCAGGGCGGCGATGGCAGTGAGGGTGAGGATTCGCGTGAAATTCATGGGGGCCGATTGTGCCTTGCTCGCGCGACTGGGTGCGCCATCAGCTGGATTTTTTCAGGGCCAAGGCCAGGTCGTACAAGGTGTTTTTGGATTCGCCCGAGATCTCGGCCGCCAGTTTGACGGCTGTTTTGAGAGGCAATTCGGGCAACAGCAACTGCAACACTCGCAAGCCTTCGCCCGAGGCATCGTCCACCGGCGCGTCATGCAGCACCAGCACAAATTCACCCCGCAGGCGTTCGGGCTTTTCGGCCAGCCAGGCGCTCAAATCTTGCGCGGGCAGGGTTTCGATTTGCTCGAATTGCTTGGTCAGCTCGCGGCCCAGCGTGATGCGGCGCGGGCCCAGCACGGCCAAGGCCTGGGCCAGGGCTTCGATGCGGTGCGGCGCCTCCAGCAGCACCACAGCGCGGCTTTCTAGGGCCAGCTGTTGCACGGCCAATTGGCGTTCGGTGGCTTTGCTGGACAAAAACCCGGCAAAGACAAAGCCGCTGTCACCGGTCATGCCCGATGCGCTGAGGGCGGTGGTCACGCTGCTGGCGCCAGGCAGCGGCATGACCCGAAACCCGGCTTGGCGCACGGCGGCCACCAGCCGCGCCCCCGGGTCGCTGATGGCCGGGGTGCCCGCATCGCTCACATAGGCCACGCGCTGGCCTTGTCCCAATCGCTCCAGCACGTTGTGGGCGGCTTCGGCTTCGTTGTGTTGGTGCACCGCCAACAGTTGGCTGCCCGGGCGGTCCAGCCCATAGGCGCGCAGCAATTGCAGCGTGTGGCGGGTGTCTTCGCAGGCCACCACGTCCACCCGGGCCAGCACATGCAAGGCGCGCAGGCTGATGTCGGCCAGGTTGCCAATCGGGGTGGCCACGACATACAGTGTGCTGGCCGGGTGGTTTTGTGCACCAGCGGCTTCGTGCGCAGCAGCCAAGGCGTTGGCAAACGAGGCAGACAAGGGAGACGGAGTCAATGCAATTCCTCAAAAAAGACAAAGTGGGTCAGCCCTCGACCAAAGCCCGGGGCGATGCGGGTGAGGACGAGGCGCTGGCCTTTTTGCAAGCACGCGGCTTGCGGCTGCTGCAGCGCAATTATCGGACCCCGGGCCGAGGCGGGGGCGAAATTGACCTGATCATGCAAAGTCCGGACGGCACGGTGGTGTTTGTCGAGGTGCGAAAACGCAGCCGCAGCGACTTTGGCGGTGCGGCCGCCACCATTGGCTCTGTCAAACAACGGCGCATCATTTTTGCGGCCCGGCATTACCTGCTGAGCTGGCGTAAGTTGCCACCCGCGCGCTTCGACGTGGTGACGCTGGAGGGTCAGGGGCCGCAGTGGCTGCAGGCGGCTTTTGACGCCAGTTAAGGTGGCCCCGGCCGAGTGCCTGAAGTAATTAGGCACACACACTCGGGCTCAATAGCCACTGCACTGGGCTGACGGGGTTATCATCCCGGCCTATGTTAGACCTGCGCATACAACAGCATTTCATTGACAGTGCCGATCTGCACTACCAGGTGGCCGATGGCTTGGCCAAGCCTGTGGATGCGGCTGTTCAGGCCGTTTTGGCCTGCGTCACCGGCGGCGGCAAGGTGCTGACGGCTGGGCTGGGTGCATCGGCGGGTCTGGCGCAGTATTTGGCGGGACTGCTGGTGGGCGGTTTCGAACGAGAAAGACCGGGCCTGTCGGCCATGGCCTTGTCGGCCGATGCCCAGATGGCCACTTTATGGCCCGAGGATGAGGCTTTGGCCCATCAGGTGCGTGCCTTGGGCCACACCGGGGATGTGCTCTTTCTCATCAGCGCCCATGGGGCTGAAAACGCCATGGTTCAAGCGGTGCAGGCCGCGCACGAGCGTGAAATGAGCGTGGTGGCACTCACCGGTCACCAGGGCGGCGCATTGGCCCGCCAACTGCGCGAGACCGATGTGCATGTGTGCGTGCCCCACGAGCGTGTGGCCCGAATTCGCGAGGTGCAGCAGTTGGTGCTGCACTGTTTGTGTGATG
>JBIKRC010000206.1:0-4428 GCA_044349375.1 Limnohabitans sp. | reverse complement strand
GGTTACCCGTCCAGTTGTGGAAGTACTCGTGGCCGACCACGCTTTCGATGTTGCCGAAATCCATGTCGGTGGCGGTGTTCGGGTTGGCCAGCACGTACTTGGTGTTGAAGATGTTCAGGCCCTTGTTTTCCATCGCGCCCATGTTGAAGTCGCTGGTCGCCACAATCATGAAGCGTTCCAGATCGAGCGGCAGGCCAAAGCGGGCTTCGTCCCAGGCCACACTGGCCATGAGGGAGTTCATCGCGTGTTCGGTCTTGTCCAGATCGCCGGGGCGCACAAACACCTGCAACAAGTGCTCGTTGCCGCTGCGGCTGACGATGCGTTGCTCGCGAGCGACCAGCTGGCCGGCCACCAGGGCAAACAGGTAGCAGGGTTTTTTGTGCGGGTCGACCCATTTGGCAAAGTGACGCCCGTCGTCCAGTGCGCCTTGCTCAACCAGGTTGCCATTGCTCAGCAGCACCGGGTATTTGGTTTTGTCCGCGCGCAAGGTGATGGTGTAGCTGGCCATCACGTCCGGGCGGTCCAGGAAGTAGGTGATGCGCCTAAAACCCTCGGCCTCACATTGCGTGAAAAAAGTACCTTGGCTGACGTACAAGCCCATTAGTTGGGTGTTTTTCTCGGGGTTGCAGGTGGTGAAGATTTCCAGATCGAAGGGCTCGTGGCCTTCGGGCAAGTTCTCCAACACCAGTTGGTTGCCGTCCATCTTGAACGAGGTGCCACCGCCGTTGACCAGCACACGCGCCAAATTGAGGTCTTCGCCATCCAAACGCAGGGCTTGTGCCGCCACATCGGGGTTGCGGCGCAAGCGCATTTTGCTCAGCACGCGGGTTTTGGCCGGGTCCAGATCAAAGGTCAGATCGACCGTGTCGATCCAGAACGCCGGGGCGGCATAAGCCTCCCGGTGAATCGCGGTGGGTTGTCCTTCACGCATCACTAACTCCGTTTTGGTTGAGGTCTGAGCAGCTCAGAGGCCTTGTTTCAGTGAGGCTTCGATGAACGCATCGAGGTCGCCATCGAGCACCTTTTGGGTGGCCGAGATTTCGACGTTGGTGCGCAAATCCTTGATGCGGCTGTTGTCCAGAACATAGCTGCGGATCTGGTGACCCCAGCCCACATCGGTCTTGGTGTCTTCCAGCTTTTGCTGCTCTTCCAGACGCTTGCGCATCTCAAAGTCATACAGACGCGAGCGCAAGCGTTGCCAAGCGACATCGCGGTTGCTGTGTTGGCTTCGGCCGTCTTGGCACTGCACCACAATGCCCGTGGGGATGTGCGTCAGGCGCACCGCCGAATCGGTCTTGTTGATGTGCTGACCACCCGCGCCGCTGGCACGGAAGGTGTCGGTGCGCACGTCAGACGGGTTGATGTTGATCTCGATCGAGTCGTCGATCTCGGGGTAGACAAACAGGGAGGCAAAAGACGTGTGACGACCACCCGACGAGTCAAACGGGCTCTTGCGCACCAATCGGTGCACGCCGGTTTCGGTGCGCAGCAAGCCAAAGGCGTATTCGCCTTCGATCTTGATGGTCGCGCCCTTGATGCCTGCGGTGTCACCCGGGGTTTCGTCTTCCACCGTGGCCTTGAAGCCCTTGCGTTCGGCGTATTTGATGTACTGACGCAGCAGCATGCTGGCCCAGTCACAAGCCTCGGTGCCACCCGCACCGGCCTGGATGTCGACAAAGCAGTTCAGCGGATCGGCCTCGTGGCGGAACATGCGGCGGAACTCAAGGTCTGCGACCAGCGAAGTCAGTTTGGCGGTCTCGGCTTCGATGGTCAGCAGGCCATCGTCATCGCCTTCTTCCTTGCTCATTTCGAAGAGTTCAAGGTTGTCGGCCAGCTCGCTGGTCAGGTTGGTGATGGTCACCACCACGCCGTCGAGGGCTTTTTTCTCTTTGCCCAGCTCCTGGGCTTTTTTGGGGTCGTTCCAGACCGAGGGATCTTCGAGCGATGCGTTGACGGTTCTCAACCGTTCAGATTTGGCATCGTAGTCAAAGATACCCCCGTAACTCGTGGGTACGAGCGGTCAGGTCTGTGAGGGTTGCGCCGATTTGGTTGATGTGTTCTGCGTCCATGGGGAAAGTATCCGGTTCGGTAAACAGGACATTTTCTCATGAGTTGGTACGACGCATGCCCCCGCCAGCGCTTAAAACTGCCGCCCGTAAGAGAACATCAGGCCGGCGCTGCCCAGAAATTTGACTTGAACCGAGTCGTGCTGCGTCAATTTGTAGCCCAAGGAAGGGATGATGGCCGGATTGAACCCCTTGTAATTGAGGGGCACCTTGCCCTCGTAAGGGGCCACGTAGCCGTACATCAGGCCGCCCGTGACTTTGGCGAAAAGTTCAGGCATGCCCAACAGGTTGTTGTACTGCAGACCCGCGTAAACATACAACGAAGGCTGGCCAAAAGAGTTGCTGAAAAAGCTGACACCGCACAAACGGTCGCCGGGCAGTTGTTCGTCAATCGCCACCAAGACCACGTGTTTGTGCTCTGTGCTGTGGTTCCAGTGGTGGGTGTAAGGGGAAAACGTGAACTCACCCCGGTGCGCAGGTTCTGGCGCCCCTTTGACGGACAAAAAGTCTGGGCAATAGCGGTTGCTGGTTTGTGCTTGTGCCAAAGACAAGCCTGAACACAAAAACGCGACCAGGAAAAAACGGGAAATGTGCGCGATCGGCATATTGGACAACCATCAAAAAAAAATGGATTCTAGGGCTTTTCAGTGACTGAATTTTTCAATCAGACGGGCCAGAGTTTCGGGTTGGTCGTGTTGCAGCATGTGCCCTGCGTCCTGAATGACCGCTTTCTCCGATTGGGGCACCGATCGCAGGCGTTCATGGTATTCGGCCAGGGTGTAACGGCCTTTCCACCACTGGCCAAGCGAGTCGTCTGCCGCCTCCACAGCCAGCACGGGGGCGCTGATGCGGCGGTACATTTCCAGTCCCTCGTCGACGTGGTAAAGATAGGGGTTGATGACCTTGTGCGCCGAGTCTCCCAAGATGCGCCACTGTCCATCGGGGCCGGGGCTGGCCCAGTGCAGGGCCAGCCAGTCGGCCTTGTCTTGGCTCAAGCGGCGGTTGGTTTTCATCAGGCGCGCGGCAACGCCTGCTGCATCGGCATAGGGTTTGAGGTCGTTGCTGCCTGCACGCTGCGCTTTGAGCTCATCGAGCCATTGGGCCATGCGGGCAGGGGCCTGGGCAGGCTGGGTAGCCGCCATGCCAAAACCTTCCAAATTGACCAGACGGCGAATGCGCTCAGGCCGGGTCCCCGCGTACATCATGACCACGTTGCCGCCCATGCTGTGGCCCACCAGGTCGATGCTCTGACCGGGGTACAGCGTGTCCAGCAGCGCGTCCAGATCGGCCAGGTAGTCAGGGAACCAATAACTGTCGGTGGCGGGTGTTTCGGTCAGTCCATAGCCGCGCCAGTCCAAGGCGATGATGGGGCGCTGGCTGACAAAGGCCTGGCTGAACGCGTCCACCATGAACTGCCATGAGGCGGCCACATCCATCCAGCCATGCGCCAGCACCAGCGGTGTGGCGCCGGGTGTGGGCGTGCCCCATTGGCGGACGTGGTAACGACAGCCGCGCAGCGGCACCCAGAGACTTTGTGAGGGGCGTAAAACTTGGTACATACTTTCGATCATAAGGAGAGACACCGTGAACATCAGTCGCCACCAGGACCGGCCAATCGCCCCCCAGGAACCTTCCGGCTCGCAGCCTTCCCCAGCAGCCAAGCAGCCGACCCGAAGTCGGGCCGCCGACCGCTATGCGGCCATCCACCAGGGTTTTGGCTGGAAAGTGCCCAAGCGCTTCAACATGGCACAGGCCTGTTGCGGGCAATGGGCAGCGCAAGCGGCCACCGCCCAACGCCACGCCGTGCGCGAGCATGTGGCTGGGCAGGGCCTGGGGCGCAGCTGGACCTTCGGGCAGCTGCAACAAGACGCCAATCGGCTGAGCCGGGTGCTGCGTTCTCACGGCGTGCAGCGTGGTGACCGCGTGGCCATCGTCATGCCCCAGCGCTATGAAACAGCGGTGGCCTACATGGCTGTGCTGCAGATGGGCGCGGTGGCCATGCCTTTGTCGATGCTTTTTGGCCCCGAGGCCTTGTCATTTCGCATCAACGACAGCCAAGCGCGCGTGGCGGTGTGCGATGAATCCACTGTGCAGGCCTTGCTGCAGGCCAGAGCCGATTGCCCAGGTTTGCAGACGCTGTTGGGGGTGGGCGAAGCGGGCACTTTGGCCGACCGGGACCTGAACCAAGCCATGGCGGCCAGCGCGAACACGTTCAAACCCGTGTCCACTTGGGCGGAAGAACCGGCGGTGCTGATCTACACCAGCGGCACCACCGGCAACCCCAAGGGGGCCTTGATTCCGCACCGGGCACTGATCGGTAACCTCACGGGCTTTGTGTGCAGCCAAAATTGGTTTGGCTTTG
>JBIKRC010000204.1:0-4468 GCA_044349375.1 Limnohabitans sp. | reverse complement strand
ACTTCCTGCCTGGCAAGACCAAGTTGGTCTTCTTGGATGCTTGCAGGGATAACGCCTTGCAGCGTACAAATGACAGAAGCGTCTCCAAAGGACTTGCGCCTATCTCAGCAGCCGAGGGAACCCTGATCAGTTACGCCACTAAGGACGGGCAGACCGCGGCAGACGGGGCGGGGTCAAAAAACTCACCATTCACACAAGCGCTGTTGGAGCACTTGAACGACCCTCAAGACATTGCTGTGGTTCTGCGCAAGGTCAGAGCAAAAGTGATGAAAGCTACAGGCGGTAAACAACAACCTTGGGAGTACGGCAGCCTGACAGGCGGCGAGCTCGTACTCTCTGCCATTCGGCCCAAGTGAAGAACATGCGCAAGTTATTTCTGTTTTTCATCAGCTTGATGCTTTGCGGTCATGCTTTTGCATAACTCCAATTCAGATTTGACATCGTTATTTGTCTACTGATTTATGAGAGTTCCATTTTTCATTTAGGCAGGGCAAATGAACACAGGCCAAAAAATATTGCAGACATTCATTTGGTCACTTTTTTTGATCGCCGGCTGCGGTTTTGACCAGCGCCCTTTACCAGCTTGTCAGGGCACAGAAACATCAAAATGGACCCATTGCATTGGCGTTCAAATTCAAGCCAATTATGTTTTCATCGGTGAATGGGCTGATGGAATGATTCATGGTTATGGAACTGTCAGTTTTTCCAACGGAGACAAATACGCCGGTGAATTTAAAGACGATACATTCAACGGTCAAGGAACTTACAACTTTCCTAACGGTGATAGCTATGTCGGTGAATTCAAAGACGGCAAACGCAATGGGCATGGCACTTACAAGAATTTAGCAGGAACTACGTACGTCGGTGATTTCATGGACGGCTTTTTCAATGGGCAGGGAACTGTCACTTACGCCATTGGCAGCCGATACGTTGGTGAATTCAAAGATGGCGAACGCAACGGGCAGGGGACGCTCACTTACGTTAATGGCAGTCAATACATTGGCGAATTGGAAGACGATGAACCAAACGGGCAGGGTACGCTGAACCTCTCCGATGGTGACAGGTACGTCGGCGAGTTCAAAAACGGCAGACGCTATGGCCAAGGTACCATCATCTTCGCGAATGGAGTTGAATACGTCGGTGAATTCAAAGATGGTCTAAACAAGAGTGGCTACATAAGCCAAGCCTTTGGGGGTAAAAAATCTGATGGTCATAAAGACGACAAACCAGAAGGTCAAAAAAATATGACTAATGCGAGTCTTGATAAGTACATCAGTAAATCCAAAGATGGTCAAATCGCCCGGTCGAACTCAGCTGATCCTTTTGTATTCGTGGTGGACAACAAACGTTCCGTCAACTACGCATGGTGGATCAAGCCTGTCGAGGTTCGACCCAGGGGAACGTCCGTGTCTGGCATATCTTTAAAAGACATCAACGAAGCGCGATCTGACAGTTTTTCTGAGTGGTGCTACGCAGATGGTTTCACAAGAAAGTCATTCAGCTCTCCAGTCGAATCTATTCGAACGCAAATTGATGAGACCATGTGGGACAAAAATTTGCCAGGCTTTAAAGCAAGTGGCGCATTCACAGGGGTTTACGATCAGGACGCAGTAGTGGGTAATTATGAGGACTGTAACGGCCATCATGGCGCTTTCATCCTCATATCGGACAGATCGCAGCCCAAGAAAGTAGTTTATGTTCGTGAATGGCCTGATTGGAAAGGTTTTATTTGGCTAAAGAAGTATGCGAATGACGATAGCCTCAGAGTGGGAAGCTGTTTGTATTGTGGGGACTGGAGTGAGCTTTCATATGACATCAAGAGAAAACGGTTTTACTGGATTTACCCGGAATCTAGGTAGACAACGCTTATGTCAGCAGCCTAAAAAAACGCCCCTTTCGTGGCGTTTTGCATTTCTGGTTCTCTTCAAGACCGCCCCACCAACATCGCCTCCACCAATTCCTGCACCGCCAGCGCCTCTTCAGCTGTGGCCAGTTTGTGGGGTTTGCCGCGCAACCACAAGTCCACTTCGCTCAGTTGCCGCTGCAAGGCGCTGGAGCGCGGGTCTTCGGTACGCCAGTCCACGGCCTCCACCCAAGGGCCGCCGTCGGAACGCCACAGTTGGTAAAACTCCCGGAACTGGTGGTTCATGCGGCTGCCGCGCACCGTGACTTCTTGCCGGTCGGGCTGTTGACCGCCGGTGGTGGCCATGACCGTGACGGGCTTACCATCGGCCGTGCTCAAGCGGGCCAGCATGTCCAGCTCGCACAAGGTGGGGTCTTGCGGGTAACGGGGAGACGCATGCTGCAAGTTCAGCGGCCCTAAAAACCGTCCGGCCAAAAACAAGAAATGCGAAATCACTTCGCGGGTGTAGCCCCCTTCATCCCGCAAGCGCAACCAGTCGGCGTCCTTTTGCCAAGCGCGGGGCCAGGCGGGGTAGTTCACCACGATGTCGATGCCGAGCAGCTCACCCGTTTCTCCCGCAGCAATGGCGCGATTTAATTCTTCAAAGCCACGCGACGCAGCCTGGGTGAAGTTGACCACGCCCGGTAAACGGGCCTGACGCAACTGGACGACCAGATCGCGGCTTTGCGCGTTGTCGGTGCCAAGGGGTTTCTCCATGAACACGCCCTGCCCGGCTGCTGCGGCCTGCAAGGCGTAGGTTTTGCGTGGACCTGGCGGGCAAGCCAGGTACACCACATCCGCCCCAGCCATGGCGGCTTGCGCGTTGGCTGCGACGTGCACACCTGGGGCCATCTCCTGCGTTTTGGCCACCGATGTGGGCGAAGGGTCCCAAACGCCGCACACCTCAAAGGCGGCATGTTGCAAGGCGTTTTCCAGCATGCGCCGGCCCATGATGCCCAGCCCGATGATGGCGATTTTGTGTGTCATGTCTGTCTCCTGAAAGATGACCAAGCTTAACCATTTCGCCCCCTGATGCCTGTCATGCAGGGAGCGGCTGCTGCGTTACCACAGATGACTGCCCAGCCTCAACAAAAGTGCTAGCCTTGTTTTTTCCATTTTCCTCAAGTCAACACCATGTCGAAAAATTTCACCGTGTCTCGCACCCATCGCCGCCAAGTCTTGCTGGGGCTTGCGCTCGGGGTCGCTTCGGTTTTCACCACAGTCCAAGCCTTGGCACAGGACTTTCCACCCAAAAAAACCATCAGCATGGTCGTGGGCTTTGTGCCCGGCGGGGCGGCCGACACGGGTGCCCGCATCATTGCCAAAAAACTGGGCGAGAACCTGGGGGTCGCCGTCACGGTTGAAAACAAAGCCGGTGCTGGCGGCAACATTGCCCACCAATACACCGCAACCGGCCCAGCGGACGGCAGCGTGCTGTTGTTCGGCTCGGTCGGCCCGCTGAGCATTGCGCCCAACATGATGAAGCTGCCCTACGACCCGGTGAAAGACCTGGCCCCACTGACCATGGCGGTGAACTTCCCGAACGTGCTGGTGGTGCATTCGGGCACGGGCATCAAGACGTTCGCCGAGTTCATCGCCGCCGCCAAAAAAGACCCCGGCAAACTCGATTTCGCCTCCACCGGCCCAGGTTCTGCCTCGCACCTGGCAGGCGAGTTGCTCAACGACATGGCCAAAATCGACACACTGCATGTGCCCTACAAAGGCGGAGCCGCCGCCCTGCAAGACCTGCTGGGTGGTCGCGTGGCAGCTTGGTATGCCACCTTTGCCACGGCAGCGCCTCACATCGAGGCAGGCAAAGTGATTCCTCTGGCCAGTACCGGCACGCAGCGCCTGGGGGGCTTGCCCCAGATTCCCACGATTGCCGAGTCAGGCTACCCAGGTTTCAGTGCCACCAACTGGTACGCCTTTGTCGCCTCATCCAAAGTGCCTGCTCCGGTGCTGGACCGCTGGAATGTTGAATTGGTCAAGGTGTTGTCAGCGCCCGATGTGGTGGAGCAGTTGAACAAGCACGGCCTGGTGCCCATGCCCGGCTCGCGCGACGACTTGGCCCGGTACATGGCCAAGGAAACGGCCACTTGGGGGCGCATTATCCGGGAGCGAAAAATAAGCGCGCAGTGAGCGTTAGTTGGTGATAAAACTCAAAATGTGTTGAGGATTCAAATTGGCCGAAAAATTCGATAAAATCGTTAGCATGGAAAATAATCAAAGCCCTTTTGCTTCAGCTTACCTGCGATTTCTCCAATTGGCCAAGGTGGTTCAAGCCTTGCCAGACGGACAGGCCATTGATGCCAACGAATCGGCTTTGCTGCAATCGGTGGTGCTGCGTTGGTACGAAAACCAGCCCATGACGGTGCGCGAAGCCATTGGACTGGCAGAACTGGGTTCTCCGGCCACTTTGCACAAGCGGATCACGCGGCTGCGTGAAAAAGACTTGCTCAGCACGCTGAACCAGGAAGGTGACCGGCGCGCCAAGTTCCTGATCCCCACTCAGCGCACGCTGGACTACTTTCAACATTTGGGCCAATCGATGCAACAGGCCCACCA
>JBIKRC010000203.1:0-4501 GCA_044349375.1 Limnohabitans sp. | reverse complement strand
ACCAGCTCATGCGCGTTGGCTTCGCTCACGCGAAAGCCTGATTTGCCAATGGCCAGCACCAGTTCCATCTCGAAGTGGTAGTTGTTGGTGCGTGGGGGGTAAGCCACTGTGGCACCGCTTTCGACCAGGGTCTGCGGCGACTTGGTGAAGTAAAACGCCTGCTCAACGCTCTTGTCGACGGGGCGGCCCATCTCGACCGCGTGTGCATGGTAGTTGCGGCCTACACAGAAGATGCGGTTGACGGGAAAGCGCTCTTGTTGGCCGCGGATGGGCAAAGATTGAACAGCGGGTGGGGTGAAGAGGTAAGCGGTCATGGTGGTGCAGGTTGAATCAACGAAATTGGTGGATGTGCCGCGTGTTGGGCGGTGCAGTGGTTTGTTACAGCAGTGGCAGTTGGCCGCAAGCCATCGCCCACAGGGTGGGCTCCTACAAGGTGGTGGCTCCTGCCTTCGTAGGAGCCCACCCCTGTGGGCGATGTCGGCTTAGGGTGCAGAAAACCCTCAATGGGCAGAGGCGCTTGTGAATGGCTGTCTCAGCCCCGGTTTTCGTACACACCCAGCTTGCGGTGCAGCGGCGATTCGTCGGCGATGAACACGAAGGCGGGTTGTGTGGCCTGAAGGTTGGTCAGCGTCACCGCTTCGTAACCTGGAGCACAGCAAGTGTCGGCTTCGGTCAGCGTGAAGGTGCTGGCCACGATCTGCGCTTGCACCGCGCCTTCGATGACGTGGAACACCTGGGCGGGTGAGCGCGCAGGCAAGCGCAGGCTCTGACCAGGGCGCAGCATGAGCGCGTAAAAGCCCAAGATGTTTTCAGCATCGCCACCGGTTTCGGGGTTGGTGTAAGTCACTTGCACTTGCTCCAAACCGGCATCGTCAGACGCCAGCGATTCGAGCGCAGCCTTGGCGTCTTTCCACGCGTAGCGCAGCATCGGGTAGGCCTTTTTGCTGCGGTCAAACACATGCGAGGGCACGACGCCGCCACGGGCGTATTGCTGGTCACTGCGGCCAGGCTGCACGGTCTGGCGGTCGCCGTTGATGTGATAACTGGCCTCCATGTAATAGACCAGGGGCAGGTCCAGCACATCCAGCCAGATGACCGGGTCGGTGCCGTCGTGGCCGTGCTCGTGCCAGAGACCCGTGGGCGTCAAGATCAAGTCGCCCCGGCTCATGGGGCATTTCTCGCCATCCACGGTGGTCCAGGCGCCTTCGCCTTCAACGACCATGCGCACCGCGTTGGGTGTGTGGCGGTGGCTGGGGGCCCATTCGCCGGGCATGAGCAGTTGCATGCCCAAGTACATGGCGGCCGAGGCCTGCATTTTGTCCAGTCCATGACCGGGATTAGCCAGCACCAGCACGCGGCGTTCGGCTTTTTCAATCGGCGTGAGCTCGCCCGCTTTGAGCAGCAGGGGCTTGATGTCTTTGTAAGCCCAACATGTGGGTTGGGTCTGGCGCGTGGGCACCTTGGGCGGCAGCACACCGCGCAGGCTGGGCCACAGCGGCACCAGGTTCACATTGCGCAGGTCCTGCACATAGTCTGGGGGCAGGTCTTCGATGCGTCCGAGATCGTTCATGTTGTGTCTCCTGTTTAAGCGTTGTGTTGCGCTGCATCAAGGCAGTTGCCCACGTTCCAGCCATACAGCCATGCCATCGCATCATAAAAGCGCTCGGGGCTGCGGCCGCGCCACAGGTCATTGCGCACCAGCCTTTCCACACCCTTGGCGTGGTAAATGCGGCCCATCTCGCGGCTCGACAGCACGATGCGGGCCGTGCGGGCCACGCGGGCGCGCTGGTACATGTCCAGCGCTTGTGGCCAGTCGTTGCTGTGCACGCGCAGCGCTTCGCCCAAAGTGACAGCGTCTTCCATGGCCATGCAGGCGCCTTGAGCCATGTATTGCGTGGTGGGGTGGGCGGCGTCGCCCAGCAGGGTCACGCGGCCATAGGTCCACTGGCCAATCGGCTCGCGGTCGGCCGTGGCCCAGCGCTTCCAGGTTTTAGGCAGATCGATCAGCTGGCGGGCTTTGGGGCAAATGCCCTGGAAATAGCTTTGTACTTCTTCCTTGCTGCCATCCTTGACGCCCCATTCTTCTTGTTCGCGGCTGTGGAAGGTCACGACCACGTTGTATTGCTCACCGCCGCGCAGGGGGTAGTGCACCAGGTGGCAGTTGGGGCCCACCCAGATGGCGGCGGCGTTCCATTGCAAGTCGGCCGGAAAGTCTTTTTTGTCGACCACAGCGCGGTAGACCACATGACCCGTGACGCGGGCCGGGTCGGCCACAAACTGCTCACGCACCACCGACTTGACGCCGTCAGCGCCAATCAGGGCGCAGCCCTTGAATGCCTTGCCGTTTTGGTCCCACACGGTCACGCTGCTGTCGTCTTGTTCGATGCGCTCGACTCGGGTGCTGGTGTGAAATTGCACTTGCCCGGTTTCTTGTGCGGCCTCGAGCAAGGACAAATGCACATCGGCGCGGTGGATCACGGCGTAGGGGTTGCCAAAGCGTTGGCGGAATTTTTCGTCGGTGGGGATCTTGCCCACTTGGTACTCGTCGATCGCGTCGTGCATCACCATGAAGTCGGTGTAGACGGCACGGCCACGGGCCTTGTCACCGACGCCCAAAGCATCAAACGCATGAAACCCGTTGGGGCCAATTTGGATGCCCGCGCCGATCTCGCCGATCTCGGGGGCTTGTTCCAGCACGGTGACGGCAAAGCCCCGGCGCACCAGCGCCAAGGCCGCAGCCAAGCCGCCAATGCCACCGCCTGCAACGAGGACAGGAAGTTGAGAGGGCGAAGTAGTCATGGGGTCTCCAAGCATGGATCATGAAAAAGTGACGAGATTATAAGCATGCTTACTAATTGTTTGAAACCCCTTTTTCAGGTCTTGGAAAGGGGATACACAACAGGGCGTTCAATTCAAAAAATGTTGACCAATTCAAGGTGAAGGCGGGGTCATGGCGGCAGAGTCGGGGAAATCCCTTGGCATGGATGGGTTTGAAGCCGTCACAAAACGACTAAAATTAACCGACCGCTCGGTTGGTTAATACGGAAAAACCGAGCTTTGTTCTTTTCAGAAAGTGCCAAATGACCCCAGTTTTGCAAAGTTTCATCGCCGGCCAATGGATCGGCCAACAAGGCGCGCAGCAGCTGCGCAGCGCCCTCAACGGCCAGACCGTGTACCAAACCCACGCCGAGGCCATCAACTTTGGCGACGCGGTGCACTACGCCCGCACCGTGGGCCTGCCCAACTTGCTCAAGCTCGATTTTCAAGAGCGTGCACAGCGCCTGAAGGCGCTGGCCAAGTACCTGGGTGAACACAAAGAGCAGCTCTACGCCATCTCGGCCCACAGCGGTGCCACGCGCGCAGACAGCTGGGTGGACATCGAAGGCGGTGCGGGAACTTTGTTTGCGTACTCGGGCATGGGCAGCAACGAGTTGCCCAGCGGCAACCTGATTCACGAAGGCCCAGCCTTCCCCTTGGGCAAAAAAGGCGGCTTTGCGGGCACGCACATTTTGGTGCCGCGTGGCGGCATCGCGGTGCACATCAACGCCTTCAACTTCCCCATCTGGGGCCTTTTGGAAAAGTTCGCGCCCAGCTTTTTGGCGGGCATGCCTTGTATCGGCAAACCCGCATCATCGACCAGCTACCTGACCGAGGCCATGGTGCGCCTGGTCGAGCAGTCGGGCATCTTGCCCGCTGGCAGCTTGCAGTTGGTGATCGGCTCTACGGGTGACCTGCTGGACCGGCTGAATGGCCAGGACGTGGTGACGTTTACCGGCTCGGCCGACACAGCCGCCATGTTGCGTGTGCACCCCAATGTGGTCAAGCACAGCATCCCCTTCAACGCCGAAGCCGACTCGCTCAACTGCGCCATCCTCGCGCCCGATGTCACGCCTGACGACGAAGAGTTTGACCTGTTCATCAAAGAAGTCGCCCGCGAGATGACCGTCAAAGCGGGCCAGAAGTGCACAGCGATTCGCCGCGCCATCGTGCCGCGCCAGCACCTCGATGCCGTGGTCGAAAAGCTCAAGGCCCGTTTGGCCAAAGTGGTGGTGGGCGACCCGTCGGTCGAAGGCGTGAAGATGGGGGCTTTGGCCTCACATTCGCAACAGGCCGATGTCGCCGAGCGCGTGGCCTTGCTGCGCCAAAGCGCCGAGCTGGTGTTTGGCGGCGGGGCTGATTTCGCGCCTGTGGGGCAGGGCGTCGAAGGTGGTGCCTTCTTCCAGCCCACGCTGCTGCTGTGCCAAAAGCCTTTGCACACCGACAGCGTGCACGACGTGGAAGCCTTTGGCCCCGTGAGCACACTGATGCCTTACGACGGCATTGATGAAGCCCTGCAGCTGGCTGCACGCGGGCAGGGCAGCCTGGTCGGCACGCTGGTCACCAAAGACCCGCAAATCGCGGCACGCGTCATCCCGGTGGCGGCTGCGCTGCATGGTCGCCTGCACATCCTGGACCGTGAATCGGCTGTTGAGTCGACCGGTCACGGCTCACCCTTGCCCCA
>JBIKRC010000202.1:0-4506 GCA_044349375.1 Limnohabitans sp. | reverse complement strand
CGCCAAAAACTCAAACCCATTTTGTACACCGGCACGTTGGCGTACCTGTTTTTCTTCATCAACATGGCCAAGTGGGTGCCCTATGCCTGGCTGGGTTTGTTGGACTCGCGCAACTTCGCGACCTCTTTGGTGCTGTTGCCACTGGCCCCGATGGGCGTGTGGTTAGGGGTGCGATTGGCGCGCCGTATACGGCCCGATTTGTTTTACCGCCTGATTCGTCTGGGCATGTTCCTCACGGGCTGCAAGCTCTTGTGGGACGGCTGGCGCTAACAGGCCTTTTTTCAATCCTCAGGAGACCTTTCATGAAAGCAGCCTGGTACAGCCGCAACGGCGAAGCCCAAGATGTGATGCAGGTGGGCGATCTGCCCACACCCAGCCCGCAAGCTGGTGAGGTGTTGGTGCGCTTGGCCACCTCGGGCGTGAACCCGTCAGACGTCAAATCGCGCCGCGCTCGGCCCGTGAACGACCCCCTCATCGTGCCGCACAGCGACGGCGCAGGCGTGATCGAAGCCGTGGGTGCTGGCGTGCCGGCATCTCGCGTCGGCGAGCGGGTGTGGTTGTGGAACGGCCAGTGGCAGCGCGCTTTGGGCACCTGCGCCGAATACATCGCTTTGCCTGCAGCCCAGGGTGTGGCACTGCCAGTAGGCACTGACTTTGCAGCCGGCGCCTGCATGGGCATTCCGGGCCTGACGGCGGTTCAGGCCGTGATCTTGGCCGAGCGTTTGAGCGGCGATTTGCGTGGGCAAACGGTGCTGGTCACCGGTGCCTCATCGGCGGTGGGCCACTACATCACGCAAATGGTGACGCTGGTGGGCGGTCGGGTGATCGGCACCGTAGGCTCTGAGGCCAAAGCCGCGCACGCCCGCGCTGCGGGCATGCAAGAGGCGATTTTTTACAAGACCGAATCGGTGCCTGAACGCGTCAAGGCCGTGACCCAAGGGCGTGGGGCCGATGTGATCATCGACATGGATTTCTCGACCACCGCAGCCTGGGCCTCGGAAGGCGCTTTGGCCCCACACGGTCAGGTCGTGTGCTATGGATCGAACGCGCTGGAGGTGCCGCTGCCGTTTCGGCCCTGGCTTTACCAGTCGATGGGCGTGAAGTTCTTTCTGGTCTATAGCCTGACACCCACCGACCGCCTGGCGGCCGTGGCTCGTTTGTCGAGCCTGTTGGCCGCCCAGCAGTTGCAGCACAGCATCGGCGCTCAATTCAAGCTCGACGATGTGGCCTTGACGCACCGCACGGTGGAGGCGGGGCAGACGGTGGGCAATGTGGTGATCGAACTTTGAACCTGGGGCGTCTGAAGAGCGACAGTGCAGGGCGGTGACCCTGAAGCCAAGGCGGCGCAATGCCTCCGGGCACCCGCCGGTTTGCCGTTATGCTTGATGGGCACACCAAGTTCTTTGTTTTGTCCCGGTTTTTCTGATCGTTCATGGCTGTACCTCATCAATCGCTCTCGGGCCTGCTCCCTTTCTTCAAGCCTTACCGCGTCGGCTTAGGCTTTGCTGCCCTGTTTTTGTTGCTGGCCGCAGGCACCACACTGGCGTTTCCCTGGGTTTTGCGCCAACTGATCGACCAAGGCCTGTCCACGGGTGCCCCGGCCGACCAGTTGTCTGGCAATTTTTTGCAACTGTTTGGCGTGGCCGCGGCTTTGGCGGTGTTTTCTGCCGGGCGCTTTTACATGGTGAGCTGGTTGGGCGAGCGCATCACCGCCGACCTGCGCAATGCGGTGTATGGCCACGTGCTCAAGCAGAGCCCCGCTTTTTTTGAAACCACGCAATCGGGCGAAGTGCTTTCGCGCCTCACCAACGACACGACCTTGGTGCAAACCGTGGTGGGCTCGTCGTTTTCCATGGGCCTGCGCAACCTGGTCATGGGCACCGGTGCGCTCTTGATGCTGGTGTGGACCAACCCCGTGCTCATGCTGCAGGTGGTGGCGGTGCTGGCGGCGGTGATTTTCCCCAGCGTTTACCTTGGCCGCCGGGTGCGCCGTTTGTCACGCGCCAACCAGGACCGGGTGGCCGATTCGAGCGCCATCGCTTCTGAGGTGCTCAACGCCATCAGTGTGGTGCAAAGCTACACCGCCGAAGGCCGCGAGACGCGCCGCTTCATTGACTCAACCACAAAAGCCTTGGGCACGGCACTCAAGCGCATTCGCGCACGTTCGGTGCTGGTGGGCTTCATCATCATGGCGTCCAGCGCGGTGCTGCTTTGGGGCTTGTACATGGGCACACTGGCGGTGCGCGCGGGCACCAGCACAGCAGGCCAGCTGGGCGAGACGGTGTTTTACGTGATCTTGCTCGCCAGCGCCTTTGCGGTGCTGGGTGAGGTCTATGGCGACATGCTGCGCGCGGCCGGTGCGACGGAGCGCCTGATGGAGTTGCTGCACACCAAGTCGAATTTGAAGATCGCCGCCGATCCGCAAAAGGCCGCTTGGCCGCAAGGCGGCTCATCGCTCCAGATCGAAGCGCTGCGCTTTCATTACCCCTCGCGCCCCGGCACTTGGGCGCTGGACCAACTCAGCGGCCAGATCCGATCGGGCCAGACGGTGGCCGTGGTGGGCCCGAGTGGCGCGGGCAAAACCACCTTGTTCGATTTGTTGATGCGTTTTCACGACCCACAATCGGGCCGCATTGTGCTGGACGGTGTGCCGATCGACCAGATGGACTTGCAAGGCCTGCGCGAGCGCATGGCCATCGTGCCGCAGGAGCCCGTGATTTTTTCGGGCACGGTGATCGAGAACATCCGCTACGGCCGCCCCGAGGCCAGCCTGGAAGAGGTGCTGGCCGCCGCCGAGGCCGCCTACGCGCAAGAGTTCATTCGCGAATTGCCCGAAGGCTTTGACACTTATTTGGGAGACCGCGGCGTGCGCTTGTCGGGCGGGCAGCGCCAACGCATCGCCATTGCACGGGCCATCCTGAAAAACCCACCGCTTTTGCTGCTGGACGAGGCCACCAGCGCGCTCGACGCACAAAGCGAAAAAATGGTGCAAGCCGCGCTGGACAAAGCCATGGTCGGACGCACCACGCTGGTGATCGCCCACCGCCTGGCCACGGTGCAACGCGCCGACGTGATCTGGGTGCTCGAGCGCGGACGCCTGATGGAGCAAGGCACCCATGCCCAGTTGCAAGCCAAGGGTGGGCTTTACGCCAGCCTGGCAGCGTTGCAATTCAACACCGGCAACGGCTAGCCTGCGTTTTCGACAACGCGGCGCTGGGGTGGCGCAGGCACAAAAAAGCCGCTGTGAAGCGGCTTTTTTGAGGGCGACTGAAAAGATCAGTTGCGGGTGTCGCGGTAGCCGCTGCCGTAGCCGGTGCTGGGCTCTTTGGGCTTGGAAATGTTGACCACGATCGAGCGACCGCTGACCGACATGCCGTTCAGGCCGGTGATGGCGGCTTGGGCTTCTTCGGCGCTGGACATTTCGACAAAGGCGAAACCTTTGGAGCGACCGGTGTCACGGTCCATCATGACTTTGGCTGACATGACGCCGCCAAATTCAGAAAAGTTTTGACGCAAGCTGGCGTCGTCGATGGTGTAAGGCAAGTTGCCCACGTAAATTTTGCTGCTCATGGTTGAGCCTTTCAGAGAGGTGGCTTGGCAGCTTCAAAACAAAGCCGACATGCAGGGAAAAGCGACTTCTTGACAGAAGCCGCAGGGAAACGTGCAAAGCCTTGCGGTTTCAGCACATGGGTTCGGGGCTGTGGCTGTTTTTGAGCCAGTCGCGTGTCGTGTCGAGGACGCGTCGCGCAGCGTGTTGGGTCAAGGTGCAGGCCATTGTTCGCAGAGTGGGTGTCAATGCCAAACCCTGCAGGGCAGGGCGAAGTTGACGCGCAGCGGAAGAGGCAGAGGTTCGGCCAAGGCCGGAACAAAAAGAGGGGGTCGAGGGCAAAACGACTTGGGAGCCCGTACGGGTGGTTATCGGAGAAATCAAAATCAATCAAGCCGCAAACCATCCAGGGGCTTGCGCAGAGCTGTGAGAAAAATACCTGAGCCTGCAGCTCAACAGGGCAAGGTGATCGAGGTCAATCGATGCTGTTGCAAGTGCCTTGTGGGCAAAATGCGTACTGTCCAATGGGTGATATTGAACAAGTGCAAGATTATATTCCTGAGCGGAATAAAAGTCAATTTTTTTAATTCCGCCAGTTTGAAGGCCGTCAATTCCTTCGCGACGTGGTTGGCTCAGCCGGCCCGTGTGAAGGGCATCACGCCCACCAGCCACAGGTGCAAACCACCCATCAAAAATGCTGCCCAGATGCCTGTGCCCAGCAGCACCGTGATCAAGGTGCTCACGAGCTTGCCCTCAGGCGCGCTGTGCAGGCTTTGGCGGTCGCGCTTGCGAGCAGCGCGAAAAACCAACACCGCCCAGACGAGGAAACCACCGAACAAGAGCACATCGGCCAGGTTACCGTTCGACAGCAAATGGCCCAGCGCCCAAACTTTGACCGACAAGGTCATGGGGTGACGCAGTTTGGCTTTGATCTGGTTGCCGGGCACATAGCTGGCCAA
>JBIKRC010000201.1:0-4511 GCA_044349375.1 Limnohabitans sp. | reverse complement strand
GCTTCCTCCAGCGCACGGCGCTCGTAACGGCGGTAAGCGTTGGCACCATAAAGGTTGTGGATCTCACTGATCTGGCAACCGGCAAACTGCTCGATCTCACGGCTGAGCTCAATGAACGGAAAGCCCAAGTTGTCGGCCAGGCGCTGGCCCAGTGCGGTCTTACCGGCACCGCGCAAACCAATCAAGGCGATGCGGTTCTTGCGCTCTTGTGCGTTGCCACCTTCGCCAAACATCTCGCTCAATTGCACGCGCGCACGGCGCAGATCGGCCTCACTGCGCTTGGATAACAACTCGCGGATCAGCAGCCACTCGGGCGACGTGGTGGTCATATCGCCCAGCAACTCGGCCAGCGAGCACTGCAGCGCCTGCGCCACTTGCAGCAGCACCAGCACCGACACGTTGCCCGTGCCGTATTCCAGATTGGCCAGATGCCGCTCGGACACATCGGCGGCCAGTGCCACAGCACGGCGCGTCATGCCCTTGCGCGAGCGCAGCATGCGCACGCGCTCGCCCAGCGATTCCAGAAACGGGCTGCGCTTGCTGTCTGCTTCTGGCGCGTTTGTCTCCACCAAGGTGGGCTCTTCTTGTGATGCCATGCTCAACTTTCGATCTTAACTAGGGAAAACCCTTAATTTTCAACAACCCCAAAACATGCACTTTATTGCATACTTACCAACACGCAAAATAATGCATCAACCCGTGTTTATACCGCCAACTGAACCCCCAGAACAGTTTTTGTTGCATGTCACGGCATCTCAACACCCACACAGCGCCTCAGGGCACACCCGACAAGAACGCTCACATGACCACCGCAATGCTCCCCAACTTTTTCGCAGGCCGCTGGCAAACCGGCAGCGGCGCAGGCACGCCGATGTTGGACCCTGTACTGGGCACCGAACTGGCCCGTGTGTCCAGCGTGGGCATCGACTTGGCCGAGGGCTTTGCCTTTGCCCGCGAACAAGGCGGCGCGGCCCTGCGTGCCCTGAGCTACGGCCAGCGCGCAGCCCTCCTGACGAAAATCACCGACGTGCTGCAGGCCCACCGCGACGCCTATTACGAGATTGCCACCGCCAACAGTGGCACCGTGGCCAAAGACTCGGGCGTGGACATCGACGGCGCGATCTTCACCCTGGGCTACTACGCCAAGCAGGGCGCGGCGCTGGGCGACGCCACGCTGCTGCTGGATGGCCAGCGTATCCGCATGGCCAAAGACCCGGCCTTCCAGACCCAGCACATTCAGGTGCCCACACGCGGAGTGGCGCTGTTCATCAACGCCTTCAACTTCCCCAGCTGGGGCCTGTGGGAAAAAGCCGCCCCGGCCTTGCTGTCGGGCGTGCCGGTCATCATCAAACCCGCCACCGCCACCGCCTGGCTGACCCAGCGCATGGTGAAAGACGTGGTCGATGCAGGCGTTCTGCCCGTGGGCGCTTTGTCAGTCATCTGCGGCTCGTCCGCAGGCCTGATGGACCAGCTTCAAGCCTTTGACGTGGTCAGCTTCACCGGCTCGGCCGAGACCGGCCAAATCATCCGCAGCCACCGCGCCGTGACCCAGCTGTCGGTGCGCTGCAACATCGAGGCCGACAGCCTGAACTCTGCCCTGCTCTCGCCCGCCGCCACGGCCGACAGCGAAGCCTTCAAGCTGCTGGTGGCAGAAGTCGCCCGCGAAATGACCGTCAAATCGGGCCAGAAGTGCACGGCGATTCGCCGCGTTTTTGTGCCACGCGCCTTGTACGCAGCCGCAGCACAAGCGATTGGCGCTCGCCTGGCCAAAACCACCGTGGGCAACCCGCGCAACGAGACCGTGCGCATGGGCGCGCTGGTGAGCCAAGAGCAAAAGGCCAGCGTGCTGGCCGGTCTGGCCCAGCTCAAGACCGAAGCCAGTGTTTTGTTTGACGGCAGCGCTGCGGGTCTGGTGGACGCCGACGCGGCCAGCGCCTGCGTGGCGCCGGTGCTGCTGGGCACCGAATCGCCCATGACGGCCCAAGTGCTGCACGCGGTCGAGGTGTTTGGCCCCGTGTCCACCCTGATGCCTTACGACAGCATCGACGAGGCCTACGCCATGATCCGCCGGGGTGAAGGTTCACTGGTGTGCTCGGTGTACAGCGAAGACTCGACCTTCACCGCCCAAGCCTCGATCGAACTGGCCAGCAGCCACGGCCGGGTGCACGCGATTTCACCCGACGTGGCGGCCCTGCACAGCGGCCACGGCAATGTGATGCCCATGAGTCTGCACGGCGGCCCTGGTCGCGCAGGGGGTGGCGAAGAATTGGGGGGCCTGCGGGCGCTCAACTTCTACCATCGCCGCACAGCGGTGCAAGGCAGCGCGCTGGCGTTGGATGCGCTGGCGGCTCAAGGCATGGCCTTGCCCCTGTAAGCCTGCAGGGGCAAGCACCTAGAAACTACCCATTGCCAGACCCCAAAATTTGGACACCATGACAGACATACCGAGGAGACAAAACATGACACGCACTGTGACCGCCCCCAACACCGACTTCAACTTTGCCCAACACCTGATCGCCGCCAACGCCGGGCGTGCCGCCAAAACCGCGCTGATCGACGATGTGGGCACCTTGACCTATGGCGAACTGACCGAGCAGATCCGCCGCTTTGCTGGTGGTCTGCAAGCCATGGGCATCCGGCGCGAAGAGCGCGTGCTGCTGCTCATGCAAGACAGCAGCGACTGGGTCGTGGCCTTTTTGGGCGCGCTGTATGCGGGCGTGGTCCCTGTGGCGGTTAACACCTTGCTCACCGCCGAAGACTATGCCTTCATGCTGAGCAACAGCCGGGCACAAGCCGCGCTGGTCTCGGGGGGCTTGCTGCCCACGCTGCAAGCGGCCATGGATCTGGTCAAAACCGAAGTGCGCCATGTGGTCGTTTCACGACCCACCACTGCACTGGCACAGGGCCAATTCAACATGGCCGACTTCGTGGCGCAAAACTCCCTGGTGCTGCCCGCACAAACCCTGGCCGATGAACCAGCGTTTTGGCTGTATTCGTCGGGCTCGACCGGCCAACCCAAGGGCACCGTGCACAGCCAGGGCAACTTGTATTGGACAGCAGAGCTGTATGGCCAAGGGGTGCTGAACTTGCAAGAGAACGACACCGTGTTCTCGGCTGCCAAGCTGTTCTTTGCCTATGGCCTGGGCAACGCCCTCACCTTCCCATTGAGCGTAGGCGCCAGCGTGGTGTTGATGGCCGAGCGCCCCACCCCACAAGCCACCTTCAAGCGCCTGGTCGACCATCAACCCACCGTGTTTTTTGGCGCGCCCACCGGCTACGGCGGCATGCTGGCCAACCCCGAGCTGCCCGCCAAAAGCCAGGTCGCACTGCGCCTGTGCTCGTCGGCCGGTGAAGCCTTGCCGCGCGACATCGCCGAGCGCTGGAGTGCCCACTTTGGTTGCGACATCATCGACGGCATCGGTTCCACCGAAATGTTGCACGTGTTTTTGTCCAACCGCCCCGGCGACGTGCGCTACGGCACCACGGGCAAAGCCGTGCCTGGCTACGAAGTGCAACTGCGGGGCGAAGACGGCAGTGTGGTGACGGGCCACAACGAAATCGGCGATCTGTACATCCAGGGCCCCAGCAGCGCCCTGATGTACTGGAACAACCGAGAAAAAACCCGCGACACCTTTCAAGGCGTGTGGACCAAAAGCGGCGACAAATACACCCGCGACCCCGACGGCTACTACACCTACGCTGGCCGCAACGACGACATGCTCAAGGTCAGCGGCATTTACGTTTCGCCTTTTGAGGTGGAATCCACCCTGGTGCAACACCCCGCCATTTTGGAAGCGGCCGTGATCGGCAAAGAAGACACGGATGGCCTGACCAAGACAAAGGCCTTCATCGTGCTCAAAACCGGTCAGAGCCTGACGCAAGAAGAGGTCAAGGCCTTTGTAAAAGAGCGCTTGGCCCCCTACAAATACCCGCGCTTCATCGAATTTGTGGCCGAGTTGCCCAAGACCGCCACAGGAAAAATTCAGCGCTTTCGCCTGCGTGAGCAGGAAAAAGCCAGCTGAGCACCACCCTCCGGGCCGTTCACAAGGACGCTGCACGGACCCAAAGCGGCTTCAAAACGGCTTTAACGCAAGTTCAAGCCTGGAGGCTCAGCAGCCAGCACAGAGGCGTTCATTTCTGGGCCAGCTGAAGCCAGCACTTGCTCGATCTTGCCGATCAGCCACAAAGCCGCTGGCGACAACACCCGCCCTTGGGCATGGATGACCGATGTGGCCAGCGCCTGTGCAGCGGCGTACTGCACATGCGGCAAGGCGACGCCTTGTGCAGCGGAAACAGCGCAGGGCAAAGCACTGGCCATGGCCTCGTGCGTGGCAAACAAGACACAGTCACTGGACAGCATCACCGACTGCAACACCGCCACGCTGTCGCAGCTCAGCCCCACAGGCAATTCTTCGTGGTGGGGCAATTCATAAATCTCCTGCAAGGCCAGTCTGGCCTGAAGCGGCAAGACCGGGCCAATGAGCTTGTACTGGCGCAAAGCCTGGCGCTGC
>JBIKRC010000200.1:0-4513 GCA_044349375.1 Limnohabitans sp. | reverse complement strand
CGCCCACAAAAGCACCCACCCCTGCTGCAAACGCCATGGCCAGGGGCAAAGCCACCCAGGGGCTCAGGCCCCACTGCATTTGGGCAATCGCCTGCACATAAGCGCCGGTGCCAAAGAACAAAGCATGGCCGAACGAAAACTGCCCGCCAAAACCGCCCAGCACATTCCAGGCTTGCGACAGCAAACAGGCGTACAAAGCGGTCATGACAAAGTTGAGCATCACGCCAGATTGCGTGAAAAATGGCACCGCGCCGACCACCACCACAAACAGCGCGATGTTGCGAAAGTCTTTCATGCCTTCGCTCCAAAAAATCCTTGTGGTCTGAGCAAGAGCACCACAATAAAAATCACAAAAATGCCGACTTGACCCAGCGACTCACCCAACAGCAAACCACCGAGTGACTCCACCACACCAATGAGCAAACCGCCCAGCAAAGCGCCAGCAAAACTGCCCATGCCGCCCAGCACCACGATGGTGAAGGCCACCAGAACAAAACCGTTGCCAACCTGCGGGTTCACGTAATAAGCCGGCATCAAAAAGCAGGCCGCAGCGCCCAGACTGGCCAGGCCCAAGCCAAAGCACATCGCGTACACATGGTCCACATCGATGCCCATCAAACGTGCGCCTTGCTTCTCTTTGGATACGGCGCGGATGGCGCGGCCCAAATCGGTTTTTTGCACGATCAGCAGCATCACGGCCGAGACCACCAAGGCCCCGGCAAAAGAAACCAGTTTGGGCAGGGCAATGAAGGCCGGACCGATCTCGACGGTGGTCAAGGTGTAGGCCGTTTCAATAGTGCGCGTGTCGGATTTGAAAAACAGCAGCGCCAGGTTTTCCAGAACGATGGAAATGCCCAGCGTGACCAGCAAGATGTTTTCATCCTTGCCGTGGCTGGCGCGGTTGATCACGCCGCGCTGCAGCGCGTAGCCCAGCACAAACATGGCGGGCACCATGATGGGCAGGGCCATGTAGGGATCGACCCCGAAGTGTTGCTTCAACATGTACACGCCATACAGCGCCACCATCAAAGACGCGCCGTGCGCGAAATTGATGATGTGCAAAACGCCATAAATGAGCGTGAGGCCCAGCGCGATCAGCGCATCAACGGCACCGGTGGTGATGCCGTTGAGCACCGAAGGAAACAGGATGTTGAAGTCCAGCATCGGGGTCTTTCAGTTCAACAAACCGGATCAGCCCTTGAGCGGGAAGATCGGTTCGATTTCACGGTAATCGCGCGGCACGATCACCTTGATGTCGCCTTTGTAGACCTGGGTCATCAAAGGCTGCGCACCCATGTTCTGGCCGTTGACAAACTGCGTGGGGCCGTAGGGCATGATGTGGTTCGAGAACTTGCTCGAGGCCAGCGCATCGATGATGGCGGCGCGGTCCGTGGACTTGGCGCGCTCGATCGCATCGGCCAACAGCATCATGGCGGTGTAGGTCATGAACACTTCGTAGCTGAAGAACTGGCCTTGCGCTTCCACGCGCTTGCGCAATTCGGCCGAGCGCTTGTCCTTGGGGTTGAACCAATGGTTGCAGTCGATGATGCCGTTGGCAGCTTCTGGAAACTCCTTGACGAACTTGTAGCTCGATGCCGCGCCGCCCAGCACCGAATAAATGGCCTTGGGTGTGATTTTTTGCTGCTGCAAAGTACGCACCAGCAAGGCGTATTCGTTGTAGTAGTTGGCTGGAATCAAGATGTCGGGGTTGACCTGCTTGATGCGCAGTGCAATGTTGTTGAAATCACGCGTAGGGTTGGCGTGCTTGATGATTTCTTTCACCTCGTAGCCGTAGCCGGGCAGCTCTTTGGCCAGCAAGTTGGCGGTGCCCGTGCCGAACAAAGACTCTTCGTGCACGATCATCACGGTGCGGGCGGGCTTGCCTGCGGCGGTGTTCAAAACATGCAGGCTGGACACGGCCACTTCGGCGCACTTTTTGTAGCCAGGGCCAAAACGGAAGGTGTTTTTCAGGCCGCGCTCAACGATCTGGTCGGCCACGCCGACGTCGACCACATGGGGCAGGTTGTATTTGGCAGCCGCTTGGGTGGTGGCCAGGCAAATGGCCGAGGCGAAGGCACCGACCACTGCGCTCACACCGGCTTCGTTCATCTTCTCGATTTCAGCCGTGCCCGCTTGCGGGTTGGACTGCGCGTCGCCCAGCATGGCTTCGATCTTGGCACCGCCCAGCGACTTGATGCCGCCAGCCTTGTTGATGTCTTCAATCGCCATCAAGGCGCCCATGCGGCACTGCTGCCCCGAGTAAGCCAAGGCACCCGTCACAGGGTGCAAAACACCCACTTTGATGGGCTTGGGCTGCGCCCCGCCCACCAGTGGAAAGGCGAGAGCCGAGGCCGCAGCAGCGGACTGGCCCATGAAAGTGCGACGTGAGGTCATGAGAACATCCTTGAAAAGTTAATGAAAGTTGGCGGACAGCTCTTGGCTTACCCACACCTTGGCATCGATGCTGCCAACGCGGGATAACTGCATCTGGTATTCGTACCGGTCCGGTCGGTACAAGCCATGCAGCCATTGGACGGGACGTTCGTCCTCGTCATAAATCAAACGCCGCACCGCCAGCAAGGCCGATCCGACAGAAACATCCAGGTGCTGGGCCATGCCCACATCGGCCAAACGTGCCGAGATGGTTTGCTCGGCCCGACCCACTTTGACACCCGATTCTTCGAGCAGCACCAAAATGGGTTTTTGCGCCAATTCGCGTTTGCCAAACCCTGAAGAAATCGCATCGGGCACCCAGGTGGTGATGTGCGACAAAGGGCCTTCAGGGGTGCTGCGCACGCGCTCGGCTTTTTGAACCATGGTCTTGGCGGGCAACTTCAAGGCCGCCGCCACATCCACAGGGGCGCGCATGTGCTCGACACTCAGCACCTTGACCTTGGTGCGCATGCCCATGGTGACCAGGTTCTCGAGCAACCCCGTCAAGCGTGCTTGCTGGCCTGTGGCCATGGTCGAAGCTTGCATTTGCACCTCTTGCGCACGCGCCGCAATGGGCCGTGTGCCGCGCCCGGGCTCGCGCTGAATCAGACCCTCTTCGGCCAACTGCGACAAGGCCCTGCGGACTGTGACACGCGCCACACCAAACTGCCCCATCAAAGCCAGCTCGCCTGGCAAACCGTGGTCGAAACGGCCCTCGCGCAATTGCTCACGCAGCACCAGATAAACCTGGTGGTACTTGGGCAAAGGAAGATGGGCATCCATGACCGCCATGGTGGAACAGTCCTATTGTCCTGTCAATAGGACATTCAGGTCTTATTCATAGAACATTTGATCAGGGATTTCCCTTGGTGCATGCCCCTCTTCAAGCTTGTCACCCCAATCTGAGCAATCAACGCTTCACGCGTAGCGCACCCGCAAATCCCGCTTGAGCAGTTTGCCGCTCGGGTTCTTGGGCAGTGTGTCGGTGAAGACCACGCGCTTAGGCGCCTTGAAACCCGCCATGTGCTGGGCGCAGTGCGCGATCACGGTGGCCTCATCCAGCGTCTGCCCGGCCTTGACCACCACCACCGCCGTCACGGCTTCGACCCACTTGGGGTCAGGCAAACCGATCACCGCCACCTCGCTGACCTGCGGCAAGCGGTAAATCATTTCCTCGACCTCGCGGCTGGCCACGTTTTCGCCGCCGGACTTGATCATGTCCTTCTTGCGGTCCACCACAGAGATGTAGCCCTCCTCGTCGATCATGCCCAGATCGCCACTGTGGAACCAATCGCCCTCAAACGCCGCCCGGGTGCGCTCGTCGTCATGGAAGTAACCCAGCATCAAATGCGGCGAGCGGTGCACGATTTCGCCGACCTCGCCCACGGCCACGTCCTGCATGTCGTCGTTGACCACACGGGTTTCGACGTTGCGCACCGCCTTGCCGCATGAACCCAGTTTGCGCAGTTGGTCGTCTGGGCCGAGCAGGGTGGCCAAGGGGGCGATTTCGGTTTGACCGTACAGATTCCACAAGCGCACCTTGGGCAAGCGCGAAGCCAACTCTTTCAGCACCTCGACCGGCATGATGGACGCACCGTAGTAGCCCTTGGCCAGCTTGGACAGTTTGTCGGCGTCCATGAGGGGTGAGCGCAGCAGCGCAATCCACACCGTGGGCGGCGCAAAGAAGCTGGTGATGCCGAATTTTTCGATCATCGGCAGCAGGTTGTCTGGCGTGGGCTTGGACGTGATGACGTTGGTGCTGCCCATGTAAATGGCCGGGCCAAAAAACACATCGAGCTGGGCGCAGTGGTACAGCGGCAACGCGTGCAGGGCCACGTCAGCCTCGGCGATTTCGGCGTCGATCACGCAGCTGACGTATTGCCACATCACAGCGTCGTGCGTGAGCTGCGCGCCTTTGGGCGAGGACTCGGTGCCGCTGGTGTAAACGATCTGCGCCACGTCGTAGCTGCCCAGCTGCACATCGGGCAACGCATCCTGGCAGGCGGCCAATGTGTCAAAGCTGTGCATGCCCGCCACGGGCTGGCTTGGGTCTTCGGACGGCAGCCAGATGAACTGCTGC
>JBIKRC010000199.1:0-4519 GCA_044349375.1 Limnohabitans sp. | reverse complement strand
CAAAAGCCCAAGCCAGCGACGCGCCCATGCCTTGCAAGGCGGTGCGCACGGCGGCCTGTTCCAGCGCACAGCTGCGTTCACGCCCCAGCATCTCCAGCGCCCAATCGGGCAGCATCTGAAACGCGGCACGTACGATCAAGCTGACCAAGGGCCGGTCCAAGGGCGCACACGGGTAGTTTTCGATCAGCGCAATCGTCTCTCGCGTGCGTTCGTCCACCCTCAGCTCGGGCCGAAAGTCTTGCAGCTGCGTCAGAGCTTGGTGGCGCGTCAGGGACAGGTCGTGCGCGCCCAAACGCTCGCCGATTTGCGCCATTTCGGCAAAGTACAGGTCTTGCCTGTCCGTGCGCAAAGGCTGCAGCGACAGGTCTTGGTAGGCCCGCAAAAAACTGGTGGTCTCGCCCAGGTGCACCCATCGGATCAGTTCCGGATCGTTGGCCACATAGGGCGTGCCATCGGGCAGCGTGCCGCGAATGTGCGCGTGGATGCGGTTGACCCGCTCGATGGTTTGCAAGGCCGCTGCCGTGCCGCCATAGGTGGTGGTGGCCACAAACAAGGCGGTGCGCCCCAAGCGCGCCTGCAGCTGGGTGCGAAAGCTGGAGTGGTCCCATACGGCGCCCAACGCCCGGGGGTGCAGGGCCTGTAGCACCAGCGAAGACAAGCCCCCGGTCATCATGGCCACAAAGTGGGCGTGCACCTGCCAGGCAGCCGAGTCGGGGCCGAACAGGCCAGGGTCGCCTGCGGGCTGCAAAAAATCGCGTGCATCGCCCGTGGCCCCGGTCATGGCCCGCACGCGCTGGCCCAGTTGGTCCTTGATCTGCGCTTCCAGGTGCGTTTGCAGCTGTGTGCGCAAAGGGGATTGAAAAAATGAAAAACTGGCCATGGCCTGCAGGTTTGAAAAAACCCCAGTGTGGTTCAGCCGGCGCAGTCTTGCAGGGCCAAGGGCAATGTCCTTGGCCGCTGCACCTGCACGCGGTAGCCCTGCTCGAATCCTTTAGCTCAAGGCCGACTGGGTTCGATCCGTTTCAGGTCAAAGCCACGGTCGTGCAGTTTGCCCAACAGATCTTGGTAAATGGCCGCAGGCATTTGCGGCGTGCGCGACAAGATCCACAAATACTCGCGTTTCGGCTCGCTCACCACCACCCATTGGTAGTCCGGGTCCAGATCGATGATCCAGTAATCGCCCCAGACCAGCGGAATGAACGACAACCATTCGGGGGCAAAGCGCACCTTGAGCCGTGGAGAGTTGGGCCCGCCGATTTGGCGTGCTGCTCCCAGCGCCTCGGTCCATTCGCCCTTGTCGGTTTTGCAGCGGTTGAGCACCTGCACCCGGCCATCGGCTTGCAGTGAGTAGGTGGCCTGCGTGCTGCTGGCGCATTTCCTCTGAAACCAGTTCGGGTATTTGGCGATCTCGTGCCAAGTGCCCATGTAGCGCGGCACGTCCACCGAGGGCACGGATTGCAAAGGCGCGGGTTCGGCATGCGCTGGGACGATGGCCGTGAAGGCGATCAGGACCACGGCCAACCATCCTGCAACCATGCGGGTCAGAGCAGAAAGAACGGCTGGGACGGGCCCTCGGCGTGGCGCGTTCATCGGTCGGGTTGCAGGGTGGATGGTGGGGTTCATGGTGGGGTCCTATAGGGGATATCGCAGGGCTTCTGGGCCGCTGCGACGAGCTTGCCACAGCGGCCGCACCGAGTCTGTCTGTTACACCACGATCGGATTCATCGCACCGTCCATGCTCATGCAAATGCCGGTGACATAACTGGCTTTGGGCGAAGCCAAAAACAGCACGACGTGGGCTATTTCTTCGGGTTCGGCCATGCGGCCCAAGGGAATTTTGGCGACCGCTTGCGCCATGGCTTCATCGGTGTCGATCCCTTTGATCCGCGCATCGGCGACCATGCCTTCTTGCAGGCGATCGGTCAGGGTCAGGCCGGGGTTGACCGCATTCACCCGAATGCCCTGTGGCCCGTAAGCCGCGGCCATACCGGCGCTCACCAGCATCAAGGCCGCGTTGGCCGCGCCACCAGGCAAGTGGATGGGGCTGGCCACTTTGCCGCCATTGCCCACGATGTTCACCACCGTGCCCTGCCCGCGCGCGGCCATGCGCTGGATGGTGGGGGTGAGCATGTGGATGGTGGTGAAGTATTTGGCCTGCATCGCATCGGCAAAGGCCTCAGGCGTGAGCTCAGGTGCGGGCGTGCGCTTGGCCGCGCCAGCCGAGTTGACCAACACATCGACTGGGCCGAACGCGGCTTCGGCCGAGTTCAGCGCCGTCAGGGCATGCGCCGCATCGCGCAAATTGGCCGCCACCGTGTGGATGCGGTCGGCCGGAAAGTGGACGTGCAGTTTTTGCAGGGCATTGTTCAGGTTGGCCGCGTCACGCGAGACCAGCGTGACCCTTGCGCCCTCTTCCAGAAAGGCGTGAGCGCAAGCCAGGCCAATGCCTTTGCTGCCGCCAGTGATCAAAACATGCTTGTCGCTTAGGTGCAGATTCATGGGGGACTCTTCTGATGAAATGACAAATTGAATGTCGTGATTTAAACACCCTTCTTTTTTCTTTGCCCCATGAACTCAAAAACCTCTGCCCTGCGTGCGCGTTTGAACCAGCCTGGCCTGGTGGTCGCCCCCGGCGTGTTCGACATGGTGTCGCTGCGCCTGGCCGACAGCTTTGGCTTTGATGCGCTGTACATGACCGGCTACGGCACCGTGGCCTCGCACATGGGCTTGCCCGATGCGGGTTTGGCCACCTACAGCGACATGGTGGGCCGGGTCACCGCCATGGCAGGCATGGCCCGAACGCCGCTGATTGCCGACGCCGACACCGGCTACGGCGGCTTGCTCAACATGCGCCACACCATCCGGGGTTACGAAGCCGCAGGCGCTTGCGCTATTCAGCTTGAAGACCAAGAGTTCCCCAAAAAATGCGGACACACGCCGGGCCGCCGCGTCATCCCCATGGCCGATATGGTGCGCAAGATCCAGGTAGCCGTTGATTCGCGCGAATCCAAAGACTTTTTGATCATCGCCCGCACCGACGCCCGCACCACGCTGGGCTTGGACGAAGCGCTGCGCCGGGCCGAGGCCTATGCCAAGGCCGGGGCCGATATTTTGTTTGTCGAGTCGCCCGAGTCCGAAGAAGAAATGCGCCGCATTGGCCAAAGCTTTGACCTGCCGCTGGTGGCCAACATGGTCGAGAAAGGCCGCACCCCGGTGCTGACGAAGCCAGAGCTTGAAACGCTGGGTTACAAGATCGCGATCTTCCCTGTCACCGCCCTGCTGGCCGGGGTGCAGGCCATGACGCAGGTTTACCAGCAGTTCAAGGACACGGGCTCGTCGGCCAAGGGCAGCACGCCGCTCTATGACTTTGCCGATCTGACCAAGCTCATGGGTTTTGAAGACGTGTGGGCGTTTGAAAAGCGCTACGCCGAGACCGATTGATTCACCCCTGAAACCATTAGGAAACAAACATGAACCAAAAGACCACAACACCCCGCCGCCAATGGCTCAAAACCACTTTGAATGCAGCCCTGATGGCGGCGGCTTTCGGCGGTCTGCCCCTGAGCGCCAGCACGGCCGCAGCGCAAGCGGCCTACCCCGCCAAACCGATCCGCCTGGTGGTGCCCTTCGCCACGGGTGGGGTGACCGACACCAGCGGCCGTTTGATCGCAGAGCAGCTGTCCAAGCGCTTGGGCCAGCAGGTGATCGTGGACAACAAGCCCGGTGCCTCGGGCAACATCGGCACACAAATGGTGGCCTCGGCAGCGCCCGATGGCTACACCCTGCTCTTGGGCTTTGACGGCACGATGGTGATCAACCCCCATGTGTTTCCCAAAGTGGGGTTTGACACCGCCAAAGACTTTGCCCCGATTGGCAAGATCGGGGACGCGATTTTGATTTTGGTGTCGCACCCCGGCTTGCCCGCCAAGACATTGCAGCAAGTGATCGCCCTGTCCAAAACCCAGTCCGGCGGCTTGTCGTACGGCACTTCCGGCACGGGCGGCACGCCGCACATCGCCGGTGAATTGCTCAAGCAGCGCACCGGTGCCAACCTCACCCACATCCCCTACAAAGGCGGCGGTCAGGCCATGATCGACGTGATGGGCGGCTCCATCCCGCTGGTGTATACCGCCGTGGCGGGTGCCATTCAACACGTCAAGGCGGGCAAGCTGCATGCGGTGGCGGTGTCCAGCGCGCAACGCGCCCCGTCCATGCCCGATGTGCCCACCTTCATCGAATCGGGCGTGGCCGATTTCGACATCAACTCCTGGGTCGGCTTGCTGGCCCCCGCCAAAACGCCGCAGGCGATTGTGGACAAGCTCAACACCGAACTGAACGCCGTGCTGAACGACCCGGCCGTGCGTGAGCGCCTGAACACCCTGGGCATCTCCGCCAGCCCTGGCGGCCCTGAGCGCTTTGGCCGCGACATGGCGCGCGACCTGTCGCGCTACGCGGCGGTGGTCAAAGCGGCGGGCATCAAGGCGGAGTGATTCAGCCCTGCAGCCCTTTGACCAAGGGC
>JBIKRC010000198.1:0-4524 GCA_044349375.1 Limnohabitans sp. | reverse complement strand
CACGTCATCCCGGACTTGATCCGGGATCCATTTCCGCATTGGCTTGTGTCGGACCTGAAGGTCCGACCTACAGGAAAAGATCAAACATGCTGACAGTCCAAAACATCCATCAATACTACGGCGGCTCGCACATCTTGCGAGATGTGAGCCTGAATTCGGAACTGGGTCAGGTCACGGTGCTGCTGGGCCGCAATGGCGTGGGCAAAACCACTTTGTTGAAATCGCTCATGGGCTTGGTGCCGATCAAAAGCGGCAGCGTGGTGCTGGACGGCAAAGACCTGAGCCATGCCAAACCCTACGAACGCGCTGCAGCCGGGATCGGTTACGTTCCGCAAGGCCGCGAAATTTTTGCGCGCCTCACGGTCGAAGACAACCTGCTGATGGGCTTGGCCACACAGCCGAGCGGCACGCCGATCCCGCCTGAATTGTTCGAGCTGTTTCCGGTTCTCAAGCAAATGCTGCACCGCCGAGGCGGTGACTTGTCGGGCGGTCAACAACAGCAACTGGCGATTGCCCGTGCCTTGGCCGCCAAGCCGCGCTTACTGATCCTGGACGAGCCTACCGAAGGCATCCAGCCCAGCATCATCAAAGACATTGGCCGCGTGATTCGCCAGCTGGCCGACGTGGGCCTGCAGGGCCAGCGCATGGCGGTGTTGCTGTGTGAGCAGTACTACGACTTTGCCGAAGAACTGGCCGACCAGTACTTGGTGATGGAGCGGGGTGAAGTGGTTGCTCGCGGGTCTGGGGGCGAGATGAAGGAAAAGAATATTCAGCAGTTGGTGCAGATTTAACGGTGCATTTGGCGATGGAAAGGGCTCGGTAGTATGGATTCGCAAAATGGCGTGCGCTGATCACAGGTGCTGAGCTCAAATTTTGAGGGCTATGGCATTGCCATCGGCGGTGGCTTGCATGACAGGGCCTGCGACTTTGCAGTCTCCAATTTTGTGAACAATCAAGCCAGCGTCCAAAAGTTTTGGCTCTAGTTGGTCGTTCGGTTGTCTTGGGCTAGACCAAGAAAAGAAAACGGCATCTTCTATGGGGGAAGGTTCACCGCCGAATACACTGATGGAGCCCAAGCCGCCATCTTGACTGAATGTTGGAGAGAACCATGGCTCGCACAAATACCTGACCTCGATGTGGTTCTCAAAAATGGCGCGTTGAATTTTTTGCCGCGTTACCAGGGGTGTTTCTTGCGCCACGCCTTCTCTTGGTGTAATCAGTATGACTTTGCTGAATTTTTTTTCCAACAAAAAAGCAGCGGCGTAAGTGCCTTCGGTTTGGTCCATGTCAAAAAGAACGGCACAGCCCGCTTGCTGTGATTTGATGGCGTGAATGGTCTGAAGTGAGTCACGGATATTCATAAAAAAACCTTCATCCAACACACTTTTCGGCAAACACCGAGGCACACTCATTTGTGCGCCTGTGGCCAAGATCACTTCATCAGGCTTGTGCGCAACAATGTTCTCTAAGTTGGCGATAGACCCCAATTCAAAGACAACGCCAGCTTTTTGGCATGCATTCCATTGCCAATCGTAAATGCTGCTGAGCGATTCGCTGTTGGGCAGTTCCGCATGACGGCGTGTACTGCCGCCAACCTCTTCAGATTGGCCCATGACGACAACATGATGGCCCCTGGACGCGGCTATCCAAGCGGCTTCTAGGCCTGCAACCCCTGAGCCCACAATCACAATGGATTTGCTCTTCAACGCAACAGGCGGTTGCCACAACAATTCATCAGGTTCAGCCACCCTCGGGTTGTTGTCACAGGCAATGGACATTTGGTGAACGATGGTGTTCCAACAGCTGTTGGCGGCTACGCAATAACGAATGTCGCGTGCTTTGCCACTTGCCGCTTTGAGTGGCCAGGCTGGATCGGTGATGAGTGCGCGACCCAGAGCAACCAAGTCAACCTCACCACTGGCAACCAGTTGATCCGCTTCGGATGGATCCGTGATGCGTGCCACGGCCATCAGAGGCAGGTTGGGCGCAGCCATTTTGAGTCTGTTGAAAATGCTGCGATACGGAACCCGCGAATATTGATCGTTGGGCATGTGCATTTCAAGGGAGGGGCCATGAGACCCTTGTGTTGGGCACAAATACTGTATTTTTCCGGCTTGCTCGAAATGAATAGCTATGCGGCAAGACTCTTCCAGGTCGATGCCACCTCTGACACCGTCGTCTCCTGGCAACTTCATCCCAATGATGAAGTGTGCGTCGGTTGAAGCGCGAATAGCATCCACCAATTCATCCAATATTCGAACTCTGTTGATCAGTTCACCACCATATCGATCTTCGCGCAGGTTCGACCAGGGCGATAAAAATTGATGCCAGAGATGGCCGTGTCCAGCAGAAATTTCAATTCCGCTGTAGCCACATCTGTGAAGCCTTGCAGCTGCTTGCGCAAAAGACTCAATGACTTCTTCAATGCCAGAGATGCTCAGCTCGCGTGGCATGGTCCAACTCAAATCGTCTGCGATTGGCGATGCACCAATCGCATCTTTCAGTCGACCGCCCACGTGCCTTCCACGCCCAGGATCTTGAATTTGGGCAAGGATGCGACAGTCATGCCTTTCAACGCTGTCGGCCAAGCGTGCCAGGCCCGACAACTCACTGTCATTCCAAGCACACACTCGTGCTGATGATTGGTGTCTGGTCAATGCACCAACAGGTTCCGTCACGATCATGGCCGCACCACCTTTGGCACGGTTTGAATAGTAGTTGACCAGTTTGTCTGTCACGCGCCCCTTTTGTGCCAGCGCTGTCAAAATGGCAGCGTGCACGATGCGATTTTTCAAAGGTTTACCTGCTAAAGCAAATGGCTTGAATAACTCTGGATAAGTTGGCGTCTCAGGAAAAACTTTGTTCATAAGCCAGATAGGTTAGCTCGGATGAGGATCTGATTCGTGTCACATAAGCCCACAAGAATTCTATGGCGCTCTTCTGGTTGATTCACTGGGCTTGGATTCGGCACGTGAATCCTTGGAAGTTTTTAAAAATACAAAAACGGATGTCGTCGTCATCTTGGTCAGAAGATGTCCCATTTTGAGTTGTCTACTGCAGGCACCTCAAATACTTTCCAAGCCTTTGACTTTCGGCAAGCTGGCGCTTGCATGGAGCTGTGCCAATGTCAGCAATCGTGCTTTTGATGACAAACAGTCTTTGTCAGATTCGATTGAAGGCAATCAATGGAAACAGCGCGATGAAGAGCGCTGTCTTTGAATTTCTCTTGGCGTAATGTCAGTCAGTCGACTTTTATTTTGGCGGTACTGATCACCTGCGCCCACTTTCTGCGTTCGCCCGTCAGATAGGTTTTGAAATCTTCTTTGGAGCCACCAACAGGTTCTACACCGATGGCGGTCATACGGTCTTTAACTTCCGGTGCATTCAGTGCTGCAGCAAAGGCCGAATGAAGTTTGTTGACAACTGCTGCTGGTGTACCTGCAGGCAGGAGTGCGCCGTACCATCCGTTGCCATCCACATCCTGAATGCCGAAGTCGCCAAGGCTAGGAATTTCAGGGGCAAGTGAGGAGCGCTTGGGTGCCAAAACCGCAAGTGGTTTGAGCTTCCCAGAACGAATCAATTCACTCAGACCGCCCAGTCCATCTACGCCGAGGGGAAGGTGACTACCCAGCAGGTCAACTTTCAAGGGGCCAGAACCTTTGTAGGGAATATGGGGGACGTTGATGGCTGCGCGCTGTGCAAGCAATTCCATGGCCAGGTGTGAGTTGGAGCCTGTTCCGGCAGAGCCAAATGACAAAGCGCCTGGCGCTGATTTGGCTCTGGCGATCATTTGTTCGAGGCTGGTAAATGGCGTGCCGGGTGCTGCGACTAAAAAATTGCCGTATCGAGCCAAATGAATGAGGGGTATGAAGTCGTCAAAACGCCATCCTAATTTGTCAAACAATGCTTCGCTGGTTGTGAAATTGGGTGCTGTTACCAAAATGGTGTACCCATCGGCAGGGGCTTTGGCCACAAATTCAGTGCCGATGTTGGCCGATGCGCCTGCCTTGTTTTCGACAATGACTTGTTGACCCAATGAGTTTGAAATGTGGGCGGCCATGAGCCGTGCCACGGTATCGGTTCCCCCGCCAGGGCTGTACGGCACAACAATTCGAATGGTTTTGATGGGATAGTCTTGCGCTTGTGCGGTGAAGCCAAGGAACAAAGAGACGAGCAGAGTGAAAACTATTTTCATGATGCTGGCTTTCGGGTTATTGCTGTTGATCCGATCATGTTACCCACAAAGCTCTTTTGGGGGATTAGGGTTTCAATTGGGACATTTGAAAAATTGGAGGCTATTTTTTTTCGGTGATTCAAAAGTCATCGTTTCACTCGGATTGGTTTTTTGATGAGATTTAGAGCTTGTTGGCAAGAATGCACAAATAAAACCAAACCAAATGAAACCTTCCAACAGGTTCCACAAGCTTGGCATAGTCCCAGACAAGCCACACATCTCATGCCGCCACGCAGCCCATATGTGTCTGAGCAGTTGCATCCCAGGCTCGGTCTCAGGCGCGAGCACCC
>JBIKRC010000197.1:0-4526 GCA_044349375.1 Limnohabitans sp. | reverse complement strand
CGCTGGACGCCTCCAAAAAGCTGCTCACGGAAGCAGGTTATCCGAACGGTTTTGAGGTGGACTTTGCCTGCCCCAACAACCGCTACATCAACGACGAAGAAATTTGCCAGGCCATCACGGCCATGTGGGCCAAGGTGGGCATCAAAGCCAAGCTGCGCACGCAGCCCCTGGTGACTTATTTCCCGATGATTCAGCGCTACGAGGCCAGCATCTACATGCTGGGCTGGGGCGTGCCCACCTTTGACGCGCTTTACAGCTTGCAGTCGCTCACGCGCAGCGTGGGCACTGGTGGTGACGGCAACTACAACGTGGGCCGCTACACCAATACCCGCATGGACTACATCGTTGACCGCGTGAAGACCGAGACCGATTTGCCTGTGCGCAACCGACTGCTGACCGAAGGCCTGCAGTTGTCCAACGACACGGTCTCTCACATCCCGCTGCACAACCAGGTGATCCCCTGGGCGATGAAGAAAAACGTTGATGTGGTGCACCGCCCTGACAACCGCCTCGACTGGACACTGATCAAGGTCAACTGATGCTCGCATTCATCTTGCAGCGGTTGATCCAGGCCGTGATCGTCATGGTCACGGTCGCGTTCATCGCGTTTTTGCTGTTTCAGTATGTGGGCGATCCGGTGGTATTTTTGCTGGGGCAAGACGCCACCAAAGAGCAGATTGACTTGCTGCGATCGGACTTGGGTTTGGACCAGCCTTTCTTTGTGCAGTTTGGCCACTTTTTGGTCAACGCGGTGCAAGGCGAGTTTGGCCTCAGCCTGCGGCAAGGCGCCAAGGTCTCGCGCCTGATCGCCGAGCGCTTGCCCGCCACGCTGGAGCTGGCTTTGGTGGCCGCCACCATGGCGTTGGTGATCGGCATCCCCATGGGGGTGTATGCAGCCCTGCGCCGGGGCACTTGGGCCAGCCAGTTCATCATGACGGTGTCGCTGCTGGGCGTGTCCCTGCCCACCTTCTTGATCGGCATTTTGTTGATTCTGGTGTTCGCCGTGATCTTGGGCTGGTTCCCCAGCTTTGGCCGGGGTGAGGTGATCCAGATGGGCTGGTGGTCGAGCGGGTTGATGACGGCCAAGGGCTGGCACCATATCGTGTTGCCGGCCGTCACACTGGCTATTTTTCAGCTTACGCTCATCATGCGTCTGGTGCGTGCCGAGATGCTCGAAGTGCTGCGCACCGACTACATCAAGTTTGCCCGTGCCCGCGGCCTGTCCAACCGGGCCATCCACTTTGGCCATGCCCTCAAAAACACGCTGGTGCCGGTGATGACCATCACCGGTTTGCAGTTGGGTGGCCTCATTGCCTTTGCCATCATCACCGAGACGGTGTTTCAGTGGCCCGGCATGGGCTTGCTGTTCATTCAAGCGGTGACCTTTGCCGACATCCCGGTCATGGCGGCCTATTTGTGCCTGATTGCATTGATCTTTGTGGTCATCAACCTGATCGTTGACTTGCTGTATTTTGTGGTCGACCCGCGCCTGCGCGTGGGCAAGCCCGGAGGCCATTGAACGTGGGCGCTTCACTGCAATCGGTGTTGGGGCGGGGCGCTGCGTTTGCGCGCATCGCCCAGTTCCACCCCGAGCTCACGGCCTTTCGGCGCGACCTGCATGCCCACCCCGAGTTGGGCTTTGAAGAGGTGTATACCGCACGCCGAGTGGCCGAAATGTTGCAGGTGTGCGGCGTGGACAGCATCCACACCGGCATCGGCAAAACCGGCGTGGTGGCCTTGGTGCACGGCCCAGGCCGCTCGGCGGCCAACCCTGGTCGCATGATCGGCTTGCGCGCCGACATGGACGCGCTGCCGCTGACCGAGCACAACGAATGCACCTGGAAGTCGGGCACGCCCGGCCTCATGCACGGCTGCGGCCACGACGGCCACACCGCCATGCTGATGGGCGCAGCCCGCTACCTGGCCGAAAGCCGGCGCTTTGATGGCACGGCCGTGTTGATTTTTCAGCCAGGAGAAGAAGGCTATGCGGGTGCCCGCGCCATGATGCAAGACGGCTTGTTTGAGCGCTTTCCGTGTGAGCAGGTCTATGCCCAACACAACTCCCCCGATATGCCCTTCGGTGTGATCGGCATCACCCCCGGCCCCATGCAGGCGGCGGTGGACCGCATCGAGATCCGCATCATCGGCAAAGGCGGGCACGGTGCCCGCCCGCAGCAGAGTGTTGACCCGGTGCTGGTGGCCGGGCACATCATCACGGCCGCGCAAAGCGTGGTCTCGCGCAACTTGTCGGCGTTTGACCAAGCGGTCATCAGCATCTGTTCCATGCAGGCCGGCCACCCCGGTGCCATGAGTGTGATCCCGGGCGAGGCCACATTGGTGGGCACGGTGCGCACCTACAACGAGCGCGTGCAAGACCAGATCGAAGACCGTTTGCGCGCCTTGTGCAATGGTGTGGCCCAAGGCTTTGGGGCCTCGGCCGAATTGACTTACGAACGCGTCTACCCCGCCACCGTGAACACCGTGCCCGAAGCGCAGTTTGCCTGCGATGTGGCTGCGGCTTTGGTGGGCGAAGACAAGGTCTGGCGCGACATGCTGCCCAGCATGGGCGGCGAAGATTTTTCATTCATGCTGCAAGCCAAGCCCGGCGCTTACATACGCATTGGCCAAGGCCTGCCGCATGGCCCAGGGCCGCACCCGCTGCACAACAGCCGCTACGATTTCAATGACGAGATCTTGCCGCTGGGTGCGGCATTGCATGCCAGTTTGGTCGAGCAGGCGCTGCCCTTGCTCAACACATGATGTTTTTTGATTTGGTTCAGTGAGTTCATTCAACAAGGAGATATCCATGGCTTTCAAACTCAATCCTCTCGTGGCTACTTTGGCCACTGTGCTGGCCTTGACGGCGGCATCGGCCTCAGCCGTGACCTTGCGCGTGGGCAACCAAGGCGACGCTTTGTCCATGGACCCGCACTCGCTCAACGAATCGTTGCAAATTTCGGTGGTCGAAAACGTTTACGAGACCTTGGTGTCCCGAGATGCCAACTACAAGCTCACCCCCCTGCTGGCCACCAGCTGGAAGCAGACTTCTCCCACTGTCTGGCGCTTTGAGTTGCGCAAAGGCGTCAAGTTCCATGACGGCACACCCTTCACGGCAGACGACGTGATCTTCAGCTACGAGCGCGCCAAGGGCGATGGCTCCGACATGAAGAGCTACGTGGGCCAGTTCAAAGAGATCAAAAAGATCAACGACCACACGATTGACATCATCACCAACGCACCCTTCCCGATCGTGCCCGAGCTGATCACCCATTGGGCCATCATGAGCAAGAAGTGGTGCGAAGACAACCAGGCCACCAAGCCGGTGGACCGCCGCAAAGGCATTGAAAACGCTGCCTCTTTCCGTGCCAACGGCACGGGTCCTTTCCGTGTCCGTGAGCGTCAGCCCAGCATTCGGACCACGTTCACGCGCAGCGGCAACTACTGGGGCACGATTCCTGGCAACGTGGACGAGGTCATTTTCAGCGTGATTGGCAACGACGCCACCCGCGTGGCGGCCATGATGTCGGGTGAACTCGATGTGATGGAGCCTGTGCCCGTGCAAGACGTGGAGCGCCTGAAGGCCAACGACAAACTCAAGGTGCTGCAAGGCCCCGAGTTGCGTGCCATTTTCCTGGGCATGGACCAAAAGCGTGACGAGCTGCTGTACTCCAACGTCAAGGGCAAGAACCCCTTCAAGGACGTCCGAGTGCGCAAGGCTTTCTACCAAGCCATTGACATCGACACCATCAAGAGCCGCGTGATGCGCGGTGCAGCAACACCTTTGGCACTGATGTACCCCCCACAAGTCAATGGCTTCCCGGCCGACTTGGCCAAGCGTTTGCCTTTCGACGTCGAAGCCTCCAAGAAATTGCTGGCAGAAGCCGGCTACCCCAACGGTTTCGAAGTCAAGATGAACTGCCCGAATGACCGCTACGTCAACGACGCAGAGATCTGCCAGGCCGTGGCTGCCAACCTGGCCAAGGTGGGCGTCAAGATCAACCTGGAAGCCGAGACCAAGGGCACTTACTTCCCCAAAATCTTGAGCCGCAACACCAGCTTTTACATGCTGGGCTGGACCGCCAGCACCGTGGATGCGCACAACGTGATGTACCCCATCTTGTCCACCCCTGGTGACGGCGGTCGCGGCCAGTTCAACTTGGGCGCTTACAGCAATCCCAAGGTGGACGAGTTGACTGACAAAGTGGCTTCTGAAACCGATCAGAAAAAGCGCAACGAGATGATCCGCGAAGCCATGAAGATCCACCAGGACGACGTGGGCCACCTGCCTTTGCACCAGCAAGCGTTGAACTGGGCAGCCAAGAAAAACATCGAGTTGGTGCAGTTTCCTGACAACGGCATGGCTTGGAAATTCATCACAGTGAAGTAATCCATGAACGCTTTGAAACGTTGGCTGAACAGCGACGTCGGTTACAGCTTCCGCCAATCGCCCATGGCGATGGTGGCGGCTGCCATCGCCTTCATTTGTCTTTTTTGTTCGGTCTTTGCCGGCTGGGTGTCGCCCACCA